>NZ_CDROCK010000023.1:0-94456 GCF_977020205.1 Pseudomonas sp. AIG
GCTTGACCAGATAATCGGCAGCGCCCGCCTGTATCGCATCCACGGCAGTGTCGACGGCCGAATGCGCAGTGACGATCACCACACGCATCCACGGCGCTTGAATGCGCATCTGCGCCAGTACGTCGAGGCCGTTGTCTTCGCCCAAGCGTAAATCGAGGAAGCACAGGTCGAAGACCTGACGTTGCAACAACGCGTCAGCCTGGGCCGCGCTGTTGGCGGTGGCGACCGTATAGCCTTCATCTTCGAGGCAATAACGGAAGGTACGCAGGATGGCGGATTCGTCGTCCACCAGCAGAATGCGGCCTTGATGCTCAGTGGCAGATTCCATTTTTCCTACGCTCCATAGTGATTGGTCTTGGGTTAGTCCCGGAAAAATCGGGCAAGTTGCATGGTTGATTCTGAACGATGCCAGCCATGGGAGGGTAGCTCTCTCCTGCCATTACGGCCAAGTTGTTGGTTTTGTTGGTTTTTTAAACAATCACCGAATTGCAGAGCCTTCCCTGCATACATTTCTGACATCTGCGCCCTGCTCTCAATTCCATAAGAATGAATTCTCCTACGAAAAAATCGTGCATTGCGCACGATCCCAGATGGCCCATCGTGCAGGATGCGTCGTTATCGCTTTTCAACACAGTTTTAACTTGTTGATTTCATTGAATATTTTTCAATTAAAAAACTGGCATGCAGGCTGCAATACCTCACTCAGCCCGGGCAGAACATGAACTGCCCCAACCGAATAAGAGTGAGGAACCCAGGATGACTCGCCAACGTGCCGCCCAAGTGCGTATCTCGCCACTGCACATCCAGCAAGGTCTGTTTGGCGTTTTGGCGCTGTTAATCACCCTGATCGCCTGCCAGCAATACCTGCGCTGGGAAAACAGCCAGCAGGTTGAGCCGTTGATCTCGATCCAGCACAACACGCAAACACACTTCAGCGCCGTCAGCAGCAGCCAGGCCGAAAGCGCTTCGATGCGCATGATGGACGTCGATCAGGCGCAGCCGCTGGATCAATTGCCACGTGAAGAGCGTTGGGTTTTCTGACTGATTGAATGAATTCGGGCGCGCAGCGCCAGAACACGCAACACCCCTAAATAGAGAAGTAAGGAGAATCACCATGTTGAGCTGGGCAATTACATTCTTGATCATTGCCATCATCGCTGCAGTACTGGGCTTCGGTGGTATCGCGGGCACCGCCACGGGTATCGCCAAGATTCTCTTTGTCGTGTTCCTGGTGATGTTCATCGCTTCCTTCTTCTTTGGCCGTCGCGGCCGAGGTTAACGATGAGTGCGTTAAAGACACTGGCAGCCGCCCTGCTTCTGGGCGGTAGTGCCATGGCGATGGCGGCCAATGACGGTCAGACGCGAGTCAACGAACTGTTGAGTTCCGACCCGCAATACCGGGAAACCTGGGAAGGCGTGGTGAAGAAGGAAGAACGCCTGCCGGAATGGGTGATGAACCTCTCCGGCACGCCTGACCAACAGATGAATGCCGTCACTGAAGATGGCGACAAGTATCTGGTCGGACCGCTCTGCGAATCCGCAGACAAATGCCTGAACCATCGCTTGATCGTCGCGTTCAGTTACGACAAGAAAGACGCTTACGCCATGCTCGTCGATGTGCCTGAAGGATTGCCGGCCGACAAGTCGCCAACGCGACATGCCACCTACCGCTTCCTCGGCAAACCCGATCAGGGCATGCAGGATCTGTTGATGGAAACCCTGAAGAAAGATCCGAAGTGGTATTGATTTGAACATGAGGGCAGCGCCCTGCTGCCCTCCATTGCGCCCACCTGAGGAAGGCAGGCGCATGACCAAGGGGCCGGGACGTTCTGACTGTTGCAGGGTCGGAGTGACCTACGGGTACAGGGAGTGCCTGCGCGAGGGCCGGGTCAGGGTAAAAGCTGCGCCGCAGGTTCGCCGACCCACAGCGGTTCGACGGACTTGCGCTGAGCTTTCAATCGAGCAAAACATTGATCCAGAGCGTCCAGCTCACCTTTTTTATCGCTGACACTGCGCGCGAAAACATTACGCGGTGTTTCACGGCGACCGTATATCGACAAAGAGACCGTTTAAACAATAGGACTTCTAGTCTTCCTGCGTAGGCTTTTTCCTAGATTTTTCGTCGATTTTTCTCGTTCAAAAAATAACCAACCCACGCTGTAATGACCGGTTCACGGCACTTATGCCGGCCGAAATGTCACAATCGAACCGGTTGGGACGCCAGTTTCATTTAAAAAAGCTCATGCCGATTCGGCATAGGGTAGGCGTTTACGGCATTAGACGGCGCAACCTTGCATCGGAATAGTTGCGCCTTTTTTCGCCTGCCGAAGAGCCGTAATTACGCAATTCGGGGCACCTTATACGGAGGCAGATGCACAGACTTTTCCGCCAAGAGCGTTCCAGTTCCTGCATGTGCCTGAGTCAAACGCAAGTAAGGGTAAAGATAATGAAGAAGGCAAAAATTAGCCTCGCCTGGCAGATCCTCATCGGTCTGGTTTTGGGTATTGCAATTGGTGCGTTGCTCAACCACTTCAGTGCCGAGAAGGCCTGGTGGATCAGCAACGTCCTGCAACCGGCAGGCGATATCTTTATCCGTCTGATCAAGATGATCGTGATCCCGATCGTCATCTCCTCCCTGATTGTCGGCATCGCCGGCGTGGGCGACGCCAAGAAGCTCGGGCGTATCGGCCTGAAGACGATCATCTATTTCGAAATCGTCACCACCATCGCCATCGTCGTCGGCCTGCTGCTGGCCAACCTGTTCCATCCGGGCGCGGGCATCGACATGAGCACCCTGGGCACGGTGGACATCTCCAAGTACCAGGCGACTGCCGCCGAAGTACAACATGAACATGCGTTCATCGAGACCATCCTCAACCTGATCCCGTCGAACATCTTCGCGGCCATGGCTCGCGGCGAAATGCTGCCGATCATCTTCTTCTCCGTGCTGTTCGGTCTCGGTCTGTCGAGCCTGCAGTCGGACCTGCGCGAGCCGCTGGTGAAGATGTTCCAGGGCGTTTCGGAAAGCATGTTCAAAGTCACCCACATGATCATGAACTATGCGCCGATCGGCGTATTCGCCCTGATCGCGGTGACCGTGGCCAACTTCGGCTTCGCATCGTTGGTGCCGCTGGCCAAACTGGTCATTCTGGTTTACTTCGCCATCGCCTTCTTCGCCTTCGTGGTGTTGGGCCTGATCGCCAAGATGTTCGGTTTCTCGGTGTTCAAGCTGATGCGCATCTTCAAGGATGAGCTGGTCCTGGCCTACTCCACCGCTTCTTCGGAAACCGTGCTGCCACGCGTGATCGAGAAGATGGAAGCCTACGGCGCGCCGAAAGCCATCTGCAGCTTCGTGGTGCCGACCGGTTACTCGTTCAACCTCGACGGTTCGACCCTGTACCAGTCAATCGCCGCGATCTTCATCGCTCAGCTGTACGGCATCGACCTGTCGATCAGCCAACAACTGCTGCTGGTGCTGACCCTGATGGTCACCTCCAAAGGCATCGCCGGTGTACCGGGCGTGTCCTTCGTGGTGCTGCTGGCGACCCTCGGCAGTGTTGGTATTCCGCTGGAAGGTCTGGCGTTCATCGCCGGTGTCGACCGCATCATGGACATGGCGCGAACTGCACTGAACGTGATTGGTAATGCCTTGGCGGTACTGGTTATCGCACGCTGGGAAGGCATGTACGACGATGCCAAGGGCCAGCGCTACTGGAACTCCCTGCCGCACTGGCGCAGCAAGGAAAAACTGCCAGCGGGCGAAATCTCGAAGAACTGATTGCTGAACCCTGTGGAGATTGGCTTTTCTGTGGGAGCGAGCCTGCTCGCGAAGGCGGAGTGTCATTAAGCACTGAAGTGACTGGCAGGACGCTTTCGCGAGCAGGCTCGCTCCCACAGGGGATGTGAGCCAAGCCACAAATGAGGCACACACAAACCCCGGAGAAATCCGGGGTTTGTCGTTTCTGGCGACCCCGCTATCATTCGCCGCATTCTTCGGGGGATTTGACTGATGCTTAATGGCCTGTGGCTTGGCTTCTTTATCGTCGCAGCCGTGTCGGCGTTGGCGCAGTGGCTGATCGGCGGCAACGCCGGGATCTTCGCGGCGATGGTGGAAAGCATTTTCGCCATGGCCAAGCTCTCGGTCGAAGTCATGGTGCTGCTGTTCGGCACCCTCACCCTGTGGCTGGGCTTTCTGCGCATCGCCGAGAAGGCCGGGATCGTCGAATGGCTGGCGAAAGTGCTCGGTCCGCTGTTTCTGCGGCTGATGCCGGAAGTCCCGGCCGGTCACCCTGCCCTTGGTCTGATCACCCTGAACTTCGCCGCCAACGGTCTGGGCCTCGACAACGCCGCGACGCCCATCGGCCTGAAAGCCATGAAGGCGCTGCAGGAGCTCAATCCCAGTGCCACCATCGCCAGCAATGCACAAATCCTCTTCCTGGTGCTCAACGCCTCCTCCCTGACGCTGCTGCCGGTGACGATCTTCATGTACCGCGCCCAGCAAGGCGCGCCGGACCCGACGCTGGTGTTCCTGCCGATTCTGCTGGCAACCAGTTGCTCGACGATTGTCGGTTTCCTCTCGGTGGCGTTCATGCAGCGGCTGCGAATCTGGGATCCGGTGGTGATGGCATATCTGATTCCCGGGGCGTTGATACTCGGTGGCTTCATGGCGCTGCTCGGCACGCTTTCGGCGACGGCTTTGGCGGGACTGTCGTCGATCCTCGGCAACCTCACGCTGTTCGGTCTGATCATGCTGTTCCTGCTGATCGGCGCGCTAAAGAAGGTCAAGGTCTACGAGGCGTTCGTTGAAGGCGCCAAAGAGGGCTTCGACGTCGCCAAGAATCTGCTGCCGTATCTGGTGGCGATGCTCTGTGCGGTGGGCGTGCTGCGTGCCTCTGGTGCCCTGGACTTTGGTCTGGACGGGATTCGCCATCTGGTCGAGTGGGCCGGTTGGGACACGCGGTTTGTCGATGCCTTGCCAACGGCAATGGTCAAACCGTTTTCCGGCAGCGCGGCAAGGGCGATGTTGATCGAAACGATGCAGACCTCGGGCGTCGACAGCTTCCCGGCGCTGGTCGCGGCGACGGTGCAGGGCAGTACCGAAACGACGTTCTATGTGTTGGCGGTGTATTTCGGCGCGGTGGGGATTCAGCGCGCGCGGCATGCGGTGGGGTGTGCGTTGTTGGCGGAGTTCGCTGGTGTGGTGGGCGCCATTGCCGTCTGCTACTGGTTCTTCGGCTAACCAAATATCCAAACTGTAGGAGTGAGCCTGCTCGCGATAGCGGTTTATCAATCGCCATCATCGGTGACTGATACACCGCTATCGCGAGCAGGCTCACTCCTACAGGGGTTGTGTGTTGGGTTTAAGGTTTTGGGGGGGCCAGTTTCTGGCCTTGGTCGACAGCCCAAGCGACGACTTTGGCGGTCAGGCGATCACTGGCCTGGCCAAAGCCTGCGACCACTGCCGGCACCTGCACATCACTCAACGGCTGGCGCTCTTCAAACCGGCGACTGGCCAGAATCCGCTGGTCATAACCACGCACGAGCAACGCATCAACCCGCACCACGACGCTGGCCTGCGAACCCTGATACTCGGTCTGAAACGCCTGCAAACTCCCGCCCAATTCCAGATCCGCGGCAAAGTTGCTGTCATCGGTACTGAGCAACGTCACCCGGCCATCACGCGCAAACCCGTCGAGCAAGCGATTACGCACCAGCACCGGCGCCGGATCGCTCCAGCGCGAACCCTTGTAGCTGCTGATCACGTCACCCTGCGGAATCACCGCAATCGTCGGCCGGTTCAATGCCTCACTGGCCTGCAACTTGTTCAGTCGCAACGACCAATGCTGCGTTGCCACCGAGCTGGCCGAGGCGGGCGCCTGTGCGATTGGCAGGCGATAGACGTCCGACGGCTCGGACTTGGGCAGAATCGAACAGGCGCTGATCAGCGTGAAGCCGGCGAGAAGGGCAAGTCGAGTCAGCTTCATGGTGTGAATTCCTTGTTCTTGTCACGGCCCAGCAAGTAGCCGCTGGGGTTGGCCTCAAGGCGTTGCGAGATGGCCCGCAGCGAGGTCAGCGTCTCACGCAGTTCGCGGATCGCCGGGGCCAGGCCATTGAGGCCCTGCATGCCGTTATCGAGGGAGTTTTCGTTTTTGCTGAGCAAGGTGCTGATGGTGGTCGTGCTTTGCTCCAGCGACTTCATCGCCTGCTCGGCGCTGCCCAGTGCCTGTTTGCCCTGGTCGTTGATCAGGCCGTTGGCGTTGCGCATCAGCAGTGAGGTCTGTTCGAGCATGCTGCCGGCCTGTTTGCCGACGGTCGCCAGTTGCTGCATGGCCTGTTTGATGTCGCCGCGTTGATCGTTGATCGTCCCGGTGGTTTGCTCCAGATGCGCGAGCGTTTTGCTGACGCGCTCGACGTTCTCGGCAGAGAACATCTGGTTGGCGTTCTGCAGCAGCGCAGTGATGCCGGTCATCAAATCGTTGGAGTCATTGAGCAAGCGCGAAATAGGCGAGGGCGAGGCGACGATGGTCGGCAGATTACCGTCATGCCCGCGCAGTTTCGGGCTCTCGGGCGTACCACCGCTGAGCTGGATGATCGAAGTGCCGGTGATCCCGGCCAGTGCCAGTTTGGCCTGGGTGTCTTCCTTGACCGGCGTATCACCGGCCAGACGAATCCGCGCCAGCACCCGCCGTGGGTCCTTTGGATCAAGGCGCAGGTTGATCACATCGCCGACCTTGATCCCGCTGTACTGCACCGGGCTGCCCTTGGACAAACCGCTGACCGCTTCGCTGAAGACAATCTCGTAATCCTTGAACTCGGTGTCGACGCTGGACTTGGCCAGGAACAGACCGAAGAGCAGGGCACCTGCCACCACGATCACGGTGAACAAGCCGATCAACACATGATGCGCTCGGGTTTCCATGTCAGACCTCGTTAAGCAATTTGGCGGCGTCCAGCGCCGAGCGGCCGCGCGGGCCGTGGAAGTATTCGTGAATCCACGCGTCGTCGGTTTCCGAGACCACGTCGATGGGACCGGCGACCAGCACTTTTTTCTGCGCCAGCACCGCCACGCGGTCGGTGATGGTGTAGAGCGTGTCGAGGTCGTGGGTCACCAGAAACACGCTAAGGCCGAGTGCATCGCGCAGGGTCAGGATCAATTGATCGAATTGCGCCGCGCCAATCGGATCGAGGCCGGCAGTAGGTTCGTCGAGAAACAGTATGTCCGGATCCAGCGCCAGGGCCCGGGCCAGCGCGGCGCGTTTGATCATGCCGCCAGAGAGCGACGCCGGGTATTTGTCCGCCGCTGACAGTGGTAATCCGGCCAGCGCCAGCTTCACTGCCGCCAGGTGCTCGGCGTCGTTGCGGCTGAGGCCGGCGTGCTCGATGAGGGGCAGGGCGACGTTCTCGGTGACGGTCAGCGAGGAGAACAGCGCGCCTTTCTGGAACAGCACGCCGAAGCGCCGTTCGACCAGCGAGCGTTCGTGTTCGGACAGGCTCGGCAGGTTCTTGCCGAACACTTTGACCATGCCTTCGCTGGGCCGGCGCAGTCCGACAATGCTGCGCAACAGCACTGATTTGCCACTGCCGGAACCGCCGACCACGGCGAGAATCTCGCCTTTGTACAAATCCAGATCGAGGTTCTCGTGCACGCTCTGGCTGCCGAAGCGATTGCACAGGCCACGGACTTCGATCACCGCCTCCGAGGGCGCGCGGGGTAGACGACTCACCAGCCCATCTCCATGAAGAACAGAGCGGCCACCGCGTCGAGCACGATCACCACGAAAATCGACTGCACCACGGCAGACGTGGTGTGGGCACCGACCGACTCGGCACTGCCGCTGACCTTGAAGCCTTCCAGGCAACCAATCGCGGCAATGATGAAGGCGAAGATCGGTGCCTTCACCAAGCCGACCAGGAAATGCTGCACGCCGATGTCCGACTGCAACAGCGTCAGGAACATCGCCGGCGAGATATCCAGCGATACCGCACACACCACGCCGCCGCCAATGATCCCGCAGAGCATCGCAAGAAACGTCAGCATCGGCAGCGCCACCAGCATCGCCAGCACACGCGGCACCACCAGCAGCTCCATCGGGTCGAGGCCGAGGGTGCGAATCGCGTCGATTTCTTCGTTGGCCTTCATCGAGCCGATCTGCGCGGTAAAGGCACTGGCGGTGCGGCCGGCCATCAGGATCGCCGTGAGCAGCACACCGAATTCACGCAGAAACGAGAAGCCCACCAGGTCCACGGTAAAAATCGTTGCACCGAAACTGGCCAGCACCGTCGCGCCGAGAAACGCCACCACCGCGCCGACCAGAAAGGTCAGCAATGCCACGATCGGCGCGGCGTCGAGGCCGGTTTGCTCAATGTGCGCGATCATCGGGGTGATGCGCCAGCGCTTGGGCCGAAACAGGTTGCGAGCGATGGTTTCCATAATCAGGCCGACGAAACCGAGCAGTTGCAAGGTGTCTTGCCAGACCGTGTCGACGGCGCGACCGATGCGCGTCAGCAACTGCACGCTGACGCTGATTTCCGGCTCTTTGATCGGCACGCAGAAGTCGGTCATCGAGCAATACACGGTTTGCAGCAGCGCGCGGTCGGCGGAAGTCAGGGTGCAATCGGGGTGTTCGGCGGACTTGCCGAGGCGCTCGGAACCGAGCAGTTCGACCAGCAACGAAGCGCCAGCGGTGTCGAGGGCGCCGAGGCTGTTGAGGTCGATCGGGGTGTTGGCGTCGTACTGGCCGTGGAGCTTTTCGCTCAGTTGCTTGAGCTCGGCGTAATGGGCAAGCGTCCAGTCCCCCGTGACCCGCAGGCGGGCAGGGCTGATAGACGTGTCCAGTTGGGCATTACCGCTGATCGAGCTGCTGGTCATAAGCTCCGTGCTTGTTCGTCTGCTAAGCGAACTAACGTAATAGCACGAACCGGATTACTTTTCTTTGATCGCTGTGCTGTCCGTGACTTCGAAGCGCAGCACGCCGATCACCTGGCCATCCTCGGTCAGCACGCGCACTTGCCACTTGCCGGCCGGACTGCCAGGGAAATTCTGCTTGTGCGTCCACGCCCGATAGCCTTCCTTGCGCCCGCCATGGATATCGAGAGCGATGCGGTCAACCTCTTTGCCGTTGAACTGCCAGACGTGATAAATCCGCTCATCGAGCCCGCGCGGCGCGTTGATTGCGGTGTAGGCGTAAAGCCCGCCGTTGCGGATCTGTTCGGCGCTGACTTCATCAAGGCTGGCACCGGGGGTGCGATCCTGCATTTGCGTGCTGATTGCCACGTCGGTCATCCACAGCGTCGCCGGCGGCACCCACGAACGCAGGGTCCAGCCGACAGCACCGATACCGACGGTGATGCACAGAATCGCCAGCGCATTGCGCACCGTGCGGATCGGGAAGATCGACGCCAGGCTCGGGAACGACAGCAGCACGGCAATGCCCAGCGCCCACTTGAAGCTCTGCGCCGTGGTCAGGTGCATGATCACCGGCAACGCGGTGAGCAGGGCGGCGAACAGGGTCAGGGTGTGCAACGCGAGAAACGCCCAGCGCCGTGGCGCCAGCCATTTGTAATAGAGCGGATCGACGATGGAAATCAGTGCGGCGACGCTGAGCAGGCCGGTGAAGAACAACTGGCCGCTGTTCCACGTCGTGGTGATGAAGAAGAACGGCAGAACGAAAAACAGGCTTTCCTGGTGGATCATCTGCGTTGCGTAACGCAGCAGCGGCTGGGGAATCTCGCGTTTGAACACGCGGGTGAAGAGGCCGGTGAGGGTGTTTTCCAGCATCAGCCAGATCCAGCTGAGCAGCATGATCACGGTGATCCAGCTCGCCAGCCCTTGCTGACGATCGACCATGATGAAACTGCCGACCCCGGAAATGAAACCGCCGAGCGCAATGACCCCAGGATAGCGCTTCATCAGTTCGAGGATGCGCTGGATCAGAAGCTGTATTTTCGGCATTTGGGTGGTTCACGACTGGATAGGAAAAAACCTCGACAGAGTAGCGCCCGCCGGGCGTTGTGGCGAGGCTGCCTGTCAGTAAATTCACCACCTCACCCTGTGGGAGCGAGCTTGCTCGCGAAGGCGGCGGGGCAGTCACCACATTCGTTGAATGACACACCGCTTTCGCGAGCAAGCTCGCTCCCACAGGGTCAGTGTTCGGCGGGGTTGCGGCGGCGGTGCAGGCGCCAGCCGATCAGGATCAGTAGCAACACACCTAACCCACCCGCGCTCAACCACAACACCTGATCATCACTGATCAACGGCTTCTCGATCCGCAAATACCCCGGTTGCAACAGCAACTCACGCATGGCCTTGTTCGCCGCTTCCAGCGTCACGCCCTGCAGTTCGCGCGCCGGGTTGGCGAAGCGGCCATCCTCGTAATCGCCGAGGGCGCTCCAGTAATAATCCGCCATCGCGCTGTTGCCCTGCACCGCCCACGCCTGATGGGCGATTGAAGCCTGTTTGATCCGCGCGAACGTGTCCGGGTCGAGGCCGTTTTTCAGCAGATCGGCCTTGAGGTCTTCCAGCACTTGTATGGCTTCGTCGACATCATCACGATCCAGGTCGGCGTTGAGGCTCATGAAACCGACGCCGCCAAACACCTCGCGCTCAGCCCATGGCCCGTACGACAAGCCGTGATTGAGGCGGATCTGCCGGTACAGCGCCCAGTCGAGGTAATCCTTGAGAATGTCGAAGGTCTGGTCGTACTGATCGTCGATCACCGGTTCCGGCACCAACCAGTGCAGCTTGGCACTGTCGCCGATAAAACCACGGGTGAGGGTGCGCGCATGGGCAGCACGGGTGCTGATGTCCGGCAGCGCACGATGCTCGCTCGGCTCGACCGCGTCGAGCGCGCCCCAGGTGCGCTCCAGATAAGCCGGCAACAGTTTGTCGAGTTCGCCGACGACGATCAGGGTCATGTTGTTCGGCGCGTACCAGGCCTTGCGCACCTTCTCCAACTGTTCCTGAGTCAGGTGACCGACTTCGGCGCGCTGCGGGCACTTCAGGCCCAGTTCGACGGCGAGTTGATTGCTCGCGGTGTGGCCGAGATCCTGGCGGTCGAGAAAGCGTTGCAGACGGGTGTAATGGCCGCCGTCCTCGCGCTCGACCACACGTTTGGCGGCGTTGATCGCGTTGTCGTCGATGCGGGTTTGCGTGAGCAGAGCGAGCAGCAGGTCGAGCACTTTGCGCTGGTTTTTCGCCGGGGCTTCGATGACGAACGTGGTGTCAGCGTTGCTGGTGAAGGCATTCCAGTCACCGCCCAGCGCTTGCATGCGCTCCTCCAGCCCCCCTTCGCCCGTGGCGTCGATGCCGCTGAACAGCAGGTGTTCGAGCAGGTGCGGCAACTCTTTCTCATCGCAATCGAAATCATCGAGACCGACGCCGACCACCAGCCGGATCGCCACGTGACCGCGCTCGGTGCCGGGTTTGAGCAGCAACTGCAAACCGTTGGGCAACGCATAGCCTTCAACCTGAAAACGATCCAGGGCAAAGGCGGGCAGGGAACCGAGCAACAGACAGGCGAACAACAGGCAACGCATAACAGGCTTCCGTACGGCTGATTTGGAGATCCGTGTCGTCAGTCAGGGCCCCATCGCGAGCAGGCTCACTCCTACATTTGGAATGCGTCCCCCTGTAGGAGTGAGCCTGCTCGCGATAGCGGCCTGAAGGCTGAATCAATGTAACTGACTAAACCCAGCCCCAGACGTTCAAGGCGAATGCGTAATGTCGGCAATATCATCCGCGCCCAGCGCCCCGGTATCCGCCGTTTCCAGCACCACATACGCACTGCCGCAAAACAGCGAATTGAGCCGCTTCATGTCGGCAATCAACTCCAGATGCAGCGAACTGGTCTCGATACTCTGCACGATCTTGCGTTGCAAACGGCTGACATGCGCATGGGCCAGACGGCGCTCCTGGGCGCGGAAACGGCGTTTCTCGCGGAGCAACTGCCGGGCACTTTCGCGGTCGCCGCTGAGAAACACCGAGAGGCCCAGGCGCAGGTTAGAGATCAGTTGCTGCTGCAATCCGGCCAGATCTTCCAGACCTTCTTCGGAAAACGAGCGGCGCTGCGAAGTCTTCTGCTGCTGGATCTTGCGCAGCATGCGTTCGATCAGGTCGGCGGCCAGCTTCAGGTTGATCGCCAGCTCGATGATTTCGGCCCAGCGCCGACTGTCCTGTTCGCCGAGGTCTTCGCGGGGCATCTGCGCCAGGTAAAGCTTGATCGCGCTGTACAAGGATTCGATGTCGTCGGTCAGCCGACGTATTTCCTGGGTGACAGCGGTCTGCTTGCCGCGCAGTACGTCAAGGGTGGCGTCGAGCATGTTCTCCAGCAGATCGCCCATGCGCAAGGTTTCCCGTGCGGCGTTGGCCAGGGCCAGGCTCGGCGTGACCAGCGCGGTGGCATCGAGGTGCCGTGGTTTGGCGGTGCCGTTGACCTCCGGCCGCTCGGGCAGCAGCCACGCGCAGAGTCGCGCCATCGGCCCCACCGACGGCAGCAGAATCAGGCAGCGCGCGGTGTTGTAGAGCAGGTGGAAGCCGATGACCATTTCCTGCGGGCTGAAATCGAGGCTGTCGATCCAGTGCACCAGCGGGTCAAGTACCGGGATGATCAGCAGCAGGCCGATCAGTTTGTACAACAGGCTGCCCAGCGCCACTTGCCGGCCAGCGGCGTTCTGCATGCTGGTGCTCATGAAGGCAAGAATGCCGCTGCCGATGTTGGCGCCAATCACCAGACCAATCGCCACCGGCAGGCTGATCACACTGGCGCCGGCGAGCGTCGCGGTGAGCAGCACGGCGGCGAGGCTGGAGTAGGAAATCATCGCGAACAACGCGCCAACCAAGGCGTCGAGGAGGAGGTCGCCGGTCAGCGAAGCGAAAATCACTTTCACGCCTTGAGCGTGGGTGATCGGCGCGGCAGCTTCGACGATCAATTGCAGCGCGAGAATGATCAGCCCCAGACCGATGGACACCCGGCCCATCTGCCCGAGCCGCGTCTGTTTGCGCGACAGAAAGAAAATCACCCCGAGAAAAATCAGCAGCGGCGACAGCCACGACAGATCAAACGTCAGCACCCGCGCCATCAGCGCGGTACCGACGTCGGCGCCGAGCATGGTCGCCAGCGCCGGGGTCAGCGCCATCAGGCCCTGGCCGACGAAGGAAGTGACGAGCATGGCGGTAGCGTTGCTGCTCTGCACCATCGCGGTGACGACGATGCCGGCGACAAAGGCCAGCCAGCGCTTGGACATGTTCTGGCCAATCACATGGCGCAGGTTGGTGCCGTACACCCGCAGGATGCCGGTTCGGACGATGTGCGTGCCCCAGATCAGCAGGGCAACGGCGGAAAGCAGATTGAGCAGGGTGAGCATGCAGACCCCCTGTAATAGCAGTGCCTCAGAGAGGCAAGTTGACGGTACCGCGCGGTTTCTACGTTTTTGATACTTAAGCTGTAGTTGGCTAACGGACTGGGCGCCAGCATTGCACAGCTAAAGTGTGGATTGAAACAAAAGTGTCATGAAAAGCGCTTCATACACCCACCTGAATCCACCACAAACAAATGTAGGAGTGAGCCTGCTCGCGATAGGGCCATCAGCCTCAACATTGATGTTGACTGACAGACCGCTATCGCGAGCAGGCTCACTCCTACAAGGGGTGTTGCCTGAAGACTACCGGGTTACTGGCCCGGGATGTCCTTGCGCAGTTTCACCGGGTCTTGCTGCTGTTTTTTCTTGGCCATCGCGCCGCGCAGCTTGATGTTGATCGCTTCCACCGCCAGCGAGAACGCCATGGCGAAGTAGACGTAGCCTTTCGGTACATGCACGTCGAACGACTCGGCAATCAGCACGGTACCGACCACCAGCAGGAACGACAGCGCCAGCATTTTCAGCGACGGGTGCTTGTCGATGAATTCGCTGATCTTGCCCGAGGCCAGCATCATCACCAGCACGGCCACGACAATCGCCGCGACCATCACCGGCACGTGAGAAACCATGCCGACAGCGGTGATCACCGAATCCAGCGAGAAGACGATGTCGATGATCGCGATCTGGATGATGGTGTAAAGGAAGTTGCCACCTTTGCCGCCAGGCGTGTCGTCGCTTTCGTCCTCGCCTTCCAGCGCGTGGTACATCTCTTGCGAACTCTTCCACAGCAGGAACAGACCACCGAAGAACAGGATCAGGTCACGACCGGAGATGCCCTGGCCGAACACTTCGAACAGGTCGGCGGTGAGGCGCATGACCCAGGTGATCGACAGCAGCAACAGGATCCGGGTGATCATGGCCAGGCCAAGACCGAAGATCCGGGTGCGTTGCTGCATGTGTTTGGGCATGCGGCTGACCAGGATCGAAATCATGATGATGTTATCGATGCCCAGAACGATTTCCAGGGCGGTCAGGGTAAAGAAGGCAACCCAGATTTCGGGGTTGGTCAGCCAATCCATGTGTATTCCTTTGAGCGAGTGTTAAACCGAAAAAGGTCCGGGCTTCAAACCGCGAGGCCAGGATCCGAAACGGTGAGTCTTGGGCTTATAGAGTGCTGAACACCGGGAAAGTCCCCAACAGCAGTGCAGCAATCAGGATGCAGATACACACCAGGATCGCCCATTTCAGGGTGAAACGCTGGTGGTCACCAAAATCAATACCGGCCAGGGCCACCAACAGATAGGTCGATGGCACCAACGGGCTCAGCAAGTGGACGGGTTGACCGACGATCGAGGCACGGGCCATTTCCACTGCGGTAATCCCGTAGTGGCTGGCGGCTTCGGCCAACACCGGCAACACGCCATAGTAGAACGCATCGTTGGACATGAAGAAGGTGAACGGCATGCTCACCAGCGCCGTGATCACGGCCAGATACGGGCCGAGGAAATCCGGAATCACTGCCAACAGGCTCTTCGACATCGCATCAACCATGCCGGTGCCGCTCAGGATACCGGTGAAGATACCCGCCGCAAAGATCAGCCCGACCACTGCCAGCACGCTGCCGGCGTGAGCCGCGACGCGATCCTTCTGCATCTGCAGGCAAGGGTAGTTGACGATCATGGCAATACTGAACGCCACCATGAACAGCACCGGCAAAGGCAGCAGGCCAGCAATCAGGGTGCACATCAGGCCGAAGGTCAGCGCGCCGTTGAACCAGATCAGTTTTGGACGGCGGGCATCGGGGAATTGCGAGACGCTGATTTCGCTGTGGTCGATCTCGTCGCCGGCCAAGTGAAGTTCACCAAGGCGTGCTCGCTCACGTTTGCCGTAGAAGTAGGCGATAAGCAGGATCGCCACCACGCCGGCGGCCATGGCCGGAATCATCGGCACGAAGATATCCGACGGGTCGACATGCAACGCACTCGCCGCACGGGCAGTCGGGCCGCCCCACGGGGTCATGTTCATCACGCCACCGGCAAGGATGATCAGACCGGCCATGATCCGCGGGCTCATGCCGATGCGGCTGTACAGCGGCAGCATGGCGGCCACGCAGATCATGTAAGTGGTCGCGCCGTCACCGTCGAGGGAGACGACGAGCGCCAGTACGGCGGTGCCGACTGAAACCTTCAGCGGGTCACCCTTGACCAGTTTGAGGATCTTGCGCACGGCCGGGTCGAACAGGCCGGAGTCGATCATCAGGGCGAAATAGAGAATGGCGAACATCAGCATCACGCCAGTCGGCGCCAGCTTGGTAATGCCTTCGAGCATCATCGGGCCGATCTTCGGTGCAAAACCGCCGAACAGGGCGAAGACGATCGGGATGATGATCAGAGCGATCAGCGCGGACAGGCGCTTGGTCATGATCAGGAACATGAACGTGATGACCATGGCGAAGCCAAGGAAAGTCAGCATGGGAATACTCCAGGCGTAGCGCGGCGAGTTAAATGAGCAGATCGGACGGGATCAGCGCAGAACGGGAAGCACGAGACGTACGGGCGGAGTCAAAGCGAGGAGGCGGGTTGCAGAGGACATCAGAATCACCATTGTTGTTGTTAATTGGGCCGTTCGCGCGAGGTATCACACGCATTGGCCAACCGGTCTGTTGCCGGAAGTGGAGGCGATCCTAATCGCGGAAGCTTTCAGCTACCTTTCGCTGCAGAAAGCTTTGAATGAACGGTCAACCGGTCGTCGGATGCGAACTACAGTCAACAAACACGGGAAGGAGGGCGTTCGACATGAGCGAATTGCACAGCGGCGGTTGCCACTGCGGACACATTCGTTATCAGTTCAGTGGGGCGCTGCACGACATCGCCCACTGTCATTGCTCGATTTGCCGCAAAGTCAGCGGCGGGATTGTCACGACGTGGATCACCGTGCCGGCGGTGAGTTTTCAATGGCTGGCCGGTAAGCCGGCGCGTTATGACTCATCCGCCAGTTGCGCGCGGTACTTCTGTGCGCAGTGCGGCGCGCAACTGGCGTTGGTGACGCTGCTCAGTCCCGAGAGCATCGACGTGACCATCGCCACGCTGGATCACCCGGAACTGGCGCCGGCCGAACGACATATCTGGACCGACAGCCAATTGCCCTGGCTGCATCTGGACGAGCATCTGCCGAGCGAAATCGAAGAAACGCTTTGATCAAAAAACAGACAAATTCAGCGGCCTGATTGCGCCCATCCAGATCGCGTGCTCCGTATGGTCGAGCAAGTCATCACCAGTGTCCGGGTGCAAAAACACCACCAGGCCTTTGCGATTGAGCGCCAGCCACGGCAGCACATCAGCGACCCGTTCGGGGCCGAAGGCCAGTTGGCAACTCCAGTCCGGATGCGGCCCGACCGGGCGTTCGTGAACGCGGCCCATTTTCAGCGCAAACCGCTGCGCGGCCTGCTCGCACAAAGCCCGCGCCTGCTCGATGGTGCTGGCGTCGAAATAGACGTGGGCGTGATAACCCTTGATCGCTTGCATCGGAAAGCCTCTGAATCGGTTCGAACCCTCGGCGTTGCCCGTATGTCACACGCCTTACAAGGGAAAACAAAAGGGATCAGCCATGAAAAATGCCGAAACCCCGGCGGTAAAAGTGGTGCTCTATGGTGCCATGAGTAGCCTGGGCGGTGCGTTGATGGCTGAGTTGCTGCGTCGCCAGCACGAAGTCATCGCCATTCTCGACGACCTCACCGCGCTTGCGCCGCGTCCGGGCCTACGTACGAAAAGCGGTGATCTGTTCGATTCCGAGCGGGTCAATCAAAGTGTGGCAGGCAGTTCGGCGGTCATCTGTTTATTGGATGCGCCGGGATTGCCGTTCAGCAGTGATCACGTTGAACGCTCGGTGGTGCTCGGACCGGTTGAGCAGGTATTAGCCGTAGATGCTTTGGTCGATGGACTGCAAGCGGCGAATGTTTCGCGGCTGTTTTTGGTGGGAGAGTTCTCGGTGCTTGATGAGCCGGAACTGGACGATCGCCTGCAACGCCATGCGGCCGAGGAAATTCGTGAAGCGCTGCAAAGCAGCCCGTTGCAGTGGACGCTGGTCAATGCTCCGCACGGCGTGGCCGGGCTGACGATTGAGCATTTCAGTCAGGTCGGCGGCAATCTTGAGCCAGGATTGGCTGAGCCGCTGGAACGGCTGAATCGTGTGGCGGTGGGGATTGCCGATGAGCTGCGGCTGAATCTTCATGTGGGGCAGCACGTCAATTTCATCGCCGCCACCGACTCCATGTAGGACTTGGCGCAGTCTGCGATCTTTTGATCTTCAAACAGCAATCGAAGGCAGCGCCAGCCCATTCAGGGATTCGGCGCTGCTCGCCTGCTCCGCCATCAACCAATCGACAAACTGTTGAATCAACGCCCCGCGGCGTTTGCGCTGCGGCAATACCACGTAATACCCCAACCGCGACAGCGTGGTTTCAGCAATCGGCCGACACAACAAACCTTGGGTCAGCAAGTTATCCACAAGGTGGCGCCAGCCAATCGCCACGCCTTGCCCGCCAATCGCCGCTTGAATTAACAGCGTGTAATTGTCGAAACGCAACTGCCCCGGTGCTGGCGGCGTGCTGATGCCCAACTCGCGAAACAATCCGCTCCAGTCAAACCAGTTACTGCTGTTTTCGCCACGCAGATGCAACAACGGCAATTCCAGCAACGCGTGAGTCGGCAAGGGCAGCGCGCGGCCCTTGAGCAATTGCGGACTGCACACCGGAAACACTTCTTCACTGAACAACCAGTGACTTTCGCCCTGCTTGAAACGCCCGTCGCCGAACAGAATCGCGACATCGATATCAGTACGCAGCATGTTGTGGTTGCGTTCACTGGTCACCAGGCTGACGTCGACCTGCGGATTGGCTTCGTGAAAGCGGTGCAGACGTGGCATCAGCCAATACGCAGCGAAGGCAAAATCGGTGGCAACTTGCAGAACTTCATGTTGCTGCTGTGCGCTGATCGCGCTCAATCCTGCATCGATATTCTGCAAACCGAGGGTAACTTGCTCAAACAGTATCGCGCCGACTTCGGTCAGCTCGATCCCACGGTAAATGCGATCAAATAGCCGCGTGCCGAGCTGTTCTTCCAGCCGTTTGATCTGCTGGCTGATCGCTGGTTGCGTGGTGCCAAGCTCAACCGCCGCGGCGGTAAAGCTGCGCTGGCGGGCTGCCGCTTCGAACGCGCGCAACAGATCGAGCGACAGATCACCCAAGGCTTCATACATAAGCAGTGCTTATCCTAGTCATTGTCTGTGGCGGGCTTTACCGTTTACAGCATGGACTCCATGCTCGATCGCAGCAATGTCGCATAAATATTCACTATGGAATGCCGCGATCACATGAAGCGCAAGAATATTCTTTTCATCATGGCCGATCAGATGGCCGCGCCAATGTTGCCGTTCTACGGCCCGTCGCCGATCAAACTGCCGAATCTCTCCCGCCTCGCCGCCCAAGGCGTGGTGTTCGACGCCGCTTACTGCAACAGCCCGTTGTGCGCGCCGTCCCGTTTCACCCTGGTCAGTGGCCAGTTGCCGAGCAAGATCGGCGCCTACGACAATGCGGCCGACTTCCCCGCCGATGTTCCCACCTACGCTCACTATCTGCGCCGCCTCGGGTACCGCACTGCACTGTCGGGGAAAATGCATTTCTGCGGCCCGGACCAGTTGCACGGTTATGAAGAACGCCTGACCAGCGATATCTACCCGGCAGATTACGGTTGGGCCGTGAACTGGGATGAGCCGGATGTGCGCCCGACCTGGTATCACAATATGTCTTCGGTGCTGCAGGCCGGTCCGTGTGTGCGCACCAACCAGCTCGATTTCGATGAAGAGGTGGTGTTCAAGGCGCAGCAGTATCTGTTCGATCATATTCGCGAGGACGGCGACCAGCCGTTCTGCCTGACCGTGTCGATGACTCACCCACACGACCCGTACACCATTCCCAAGGCATTCTGGGATTTGTACGACGATGCTGATATCCCGCTTCCTACCACGCCGAATCAACATGAGCTCGATCCGCATTCCCAGCGCCTGCTCAAGGTTTACGACTTGTGGGATAAGCCGCTGCCTGTGGATAAGATTCGCGATGCACGTCGGGCGTACTTCGGGGCGTGCAGCTATATAGACGCCAACGTCGGCAAACTTCTGCAAACACTGGAAGAAACCGGGTTAATCGAAGACACAATCATCGTCTTCTCCGGCGACCACGGCGACATGCTCGGCGAGAAAGGCCTCTGGTACAAAATGCACTGGTACGAGATGGCAGCCCGTGTGCCCCTGTTGATAAGTGCGCCAGGCCAATTCGCTGCCGGGCGTGTCAGCGCTGCCGTGTCGACCGCCGACCTGCTACCGACATTTGTTGAACTGGCCGGCGGCACGCTGGAACCGGGCCTGCCGCTGGATGGCCGTTCATTGGTCTCGCACCTGCAAGGGCAGGGCGGCCATGACGAAGTGTTCGGCGAATACATGGCCGAAGGCACCGTCAGCCCATTGATGATGATCCGTCGCGGAGCCTATAAATTTATCTACAGTGAGAGCGACCCTTGCCTGCTCTTCGACGTAGACAACGATCCGCGCGAACGGGAAGAACTCAGCCAATCGCCGCAGCATCGCCCGCTTTTCGACGATTTTCTCGCCGAAGCGCGGGCCAAGTGGGACATTCCGGCGATTCACCAGGAGGTACTCGCCAGCCAGCGCCGCCGCCGTTTTGTCGCCGACGCGTTAACCCTCGGCAAGCTGAAGAGCTGGGATCACCAGCCGCTGGTGGACGCCAGTCAGCAGTACATGCGCAACCATATCGACCTCGATGATCTGGAACGCAAAGCACGTTATCCACAACCCTGCCAAAACCAATAATGTTAAGGGGAAGTCCATGCGTAAGTTATCCACAGTAGTGACGGTTGGCCTGCTCGCGCTGAGCAGCGCTTCAGCGTTCGCCGAGCAGAGCTGCGACACGGTGAAAATGGCCGACCCGGGCTGGAGCGACATTGCCGCGACCAACGCCATCACCGGGTTTCTGCTGGACGGCATGGGCTACAAGGCCAAGGTCGACACCCTTGCGGTGCCGATCACCTTTGGCGGATTGAAGGATGGTCAGGTGGATGTCTTTCTCGGCAACTGGATGCCGGCGCAGCAGGGCTTCTACGACAAGTTCGTCGCCACCGGCGATGTCACGCAACTGGCGAAGAATCTGGACGGCACCGAGTTCACCCTCGCCGTGCCGGACTACGTGTGGGATGCGGGTGTGCATAACTTTGCCGACCTGAACAAATACGCCGACAAGTTCGAGCACAAGATCTACGGCATCGGCTCGGGCGCACCGGCGAACATTTCGTTGCAGGAAATCATCAAGAAGAACGACTTCGACATGGGCCAGTGGAAGCTGATCGAATCCAGCGAACAGGCGATGCTGGCCGAGGTATCGCGGGCGGTGAAGAAACAGAAATTCGTCACCTTCCTTGGCTGGACTCCGCACCCGATGAACGTGCAGTTGAAAATGCATTACCTGAAGGGTGGCGAGAAGTACTTTGGCGACACCGGCAGCGTGTTTACGTTGACGCGCAAGGCCTACGCCGAGGCGTGTCCGAATGTGGGTAAATTGCTGACCAATCTTTCGTTCACCCAGGAGATGGAGAACAGCATCATGGCTGAGGTGGTGAACAAGAAGGTCACTAATGCCGAGGCGGCGAAGGCGTGGATCAAGGCCAATCCGGCGGTGCTGGATAAGTGGCTGGATGGGGTGAAGACCATCGATGGCAAGGATGCGTTGGTGGCGGTGAAGGCGAAGCTTTGATCGTGGGGTGGCTGGAATTGTGCCCGGCTTGAGATTGTTGCCCCCTCACCCCAGCCCTCTCCCCCAGAGGGGCGAGGGGGAAAGGGAGCCGATATCTGTTGGATTCAAAACTTGCGTTCAACTCTGAAATCGCAGGTCGGTGAATCTCTGACAAACACCGCGCTCGGTCCCCTCTCCCTCTGGTAGAGGGCTAGGGTGAAGGGCCTTTCCCCTGACACCCTGATAACCTTGAACAAAATCCCAACCGCGAGGATCCATGGCCTTCCCCAGCCGCCACTCTCTCTTGCCCTTCCTCACCTGGCTACCGCGGCAAACCCGCGCCAGCGTCGGACGGGATCTGATCGTTGGCCTCAGCGGCGCAATTCTCGCGTTACCCCAGTCGATTGCCTACGCGCTGATCGCCGGTCTCCCACCGGAATACGGCCTCTACGCGGCAATCATCCCGGTGCTGATCGCCTGCCTGTGGGGTTCATCGTGGCATTTGATCTGCGGCCCGACGGCGGCGATCTCGATCGTGCTGTACGCCAGCGTCAGTCCCTTGGCCGTGCCAGCCTCGCAGGACTACATCACGCTGATTCTGTTGCTGACGTTTCTAGCCGGGATTTTCCAGTGGCTGCTCGGTTTACTGCGGTTCGGCGCGCTGGTGAATTTCGTCTCGCATTCGGTGGTGCTGGGGTTCACCCTCGGTGCCGCAGTGGTGATCGCCATCGGCCAATTGCCGAACCTGCTGGGGCTGGAGTTGCCGGCCAAGGCTACGGCGCTGGCGAGTTTGATGGATCTGCTGCAACACCTCAGGGCTGTGGATAAACCTTCGTTAGTGCTCGGCGCCACCACGGTCGTGGTCGGCATCGTCCTGAAACAACTGCTACCGCGCTGGCCGACGCTGTTGATAACCCTCGCATTGGCCAGTCTGCTGGTGTGGTTGTGGCCGGGCATGTTCGGCCACGTGCATCTGGTCAGCGCGTTTGTCGGGCGGTTGCCGCCGTTCAGCGGATTACCGCTGGATCTGGACTTGATCCTGCGATTGCTGCCGAGCGCCGTGGCGGTGGGCATGCTTGGACTGGTCACCAGTCTGTCGATTGCCCGCTCGATTTCGGCACGCTCGCAGCAATTACTCGATGCCAATCAGGAAGTCCGTGCGCAGGGCTTGTCGAATATCGTCGGGGCGTTCTTTTCCGGGTCGTTGTCGGCCGGATCGTTTACCCGTTCCGGTTTGAGTTACGAGGCGGGCGCCTGCTCGCCGCTGGCCGGGATTTTTTCGGCGATATGGGTGGCATTGTTTGCGATTTTCGGCGCGGGGCTGATTGCGCACATTCCGATTCCGGCGATGGCGGGCAGCATTCTTTTGATTGCCTGGGGCCTGGTCGATCATCGCGGCATTCGTGCGTTACTGCGGGTCAGCCGTGCCGAGTTCGTGGTGATGGCGCTGACTTGCCTCGCGACGTTGCTGCTGGAATTGCAGACGGCCATTTATGCCGGTGTGCTGGCCTCGCTGTTTTTCTACCTCAAGCGCACCTCGCAACCGCGCGTGCAGCATTGGCGCGACGGTGAGGACGATGTATTGCGCGTCGGCGGCTCAATCTTTTTCGGTGCCAGCCATTACCTGCAAGTGCGCCTGCAGCGCCTGCATGGCGCACGGGTGGTGATCGAGGCGCAGCAGATCAACTTCATCGACTATTCCGGGGTGGAGATGCTGCATCAGGAGGCGCGGCGTTTGCTGAGCCAGAATCGCAGCCTGACGTTGCGCCGGGCGCGGCCGCAGGTGGTGGAGGAGTTGCGGAAGCTGGAAGGGCCGGAGAAATGCCCGATCCGGTTTGAGGATTGATCAAAGACCGGCGGTGCGGCCATTCGCGAGCAAGCTCGCTCCCACATTTGATCGCATTCCACTGTGGGAACGAGCTTGCTCGCGAAGCTTTTAAAGGGCCAGTTGTCGACGCAGCTCTGTGAGCACGGGCGCCGTGTCTGGGCGCACACCGCGCCACAAAAAGAACGCCTCGGCGGCCTGCTCGGCGAGCATCCCCAAGCCATCCATCGCCACCGCCGCGCCATGCTCACTGGCCCAACGGCAGAACGCCGTCGGTTCCTTGCCATACATCATGTCGTAGCACAGGGTTTTGCCCGGTTCGATCAGGCTCGGCGCAATCGGCGGCACATCGCCGGTGAGGCTCGCCGACGTGGCGTTGATGATCACGTCCACCGGCTCGCGCAACCAGTCAAAACCACTGGCCGACACTGGCCCCAGGTCGCAGAACAACTCTGCCAGCAACTCAGCCTTGTCCACTGTGCGATTGGCGATGATCACCGACGCCGGTTGCTCCGCCAGCAACGGCTCCAGCGCACCGCGCACCGCGCCACCGGCGCCCAGCAGCAGGATGCGTTTGCCGCTCAGGCTGAACCCGGCGTTCACCGTCAGATCGCGCACCAGTCCGGCGCCGTCGGTGTTGTCGCCCAACAGCGAGCCATCGGCCAGTTTGCTCAAGGTGTTCACCGCGCCGGCCCGTTGGGCGCGGGCGGTCAGGCTGTTGGCCAAACGGTAAGCGTCTTCCTTGAACGGCACGGTGACGTTGGCGCCACGCCCGTCCCGGAAAAACGCCGTGGCGCAGCCGGCGAAATCATCGAGCGGCGCCAGCAAGGTGCTGTAGTCGAGGTGCTGCCCAGTCTGCTCGGCGAACAGTTTGTGAATCATCGGCGATTTGCTGTGGCCGATCGGGTTACCGAAAACGACGTAACGATCCATCAGAAATCCTCAGGCTTCGCCTAACCAGTCGCGGTCTTGCAGGAAGTATTCGGTCAGGCGTGCTTCTTCGCTGCCAGGCTCGGCCTTCCAGTCGTAGCCCCAGCGCACTTGCGGCGGCAACGACATCAGGATCGACTCGGTACGCCCGCCCGATTGCAGACCGAACAAGGTGCCACGGTCGTAGACCAGATTGAACTCGACGTAACGGCCACGACGGAACTCCTGGAATTCACGCTGCTGAGCCGTGAAGGCATCGTTTTTGCGGCGCTGCACGATCGGCAGATAAGCGTCGATGAAAGCATCACCAATGGCGCGCATGAAGGCGAAGCTGGTGTCGAAGTCCCACTCGTTCAGGTCATCGAAGAACAGACCGCCGATACCGCGGGGTTCGTGGCGATGCTTGATGTGGAAATAGGTGTCACACCAGGCTTTGTAGCGCGGGTAGACATCCGGCCCGAACGGCGCGCAAGCCTGTTCGGCAACGCGGTGCCAATGAACGCAGTCTTCTTCGTTGCCGTAATACGGCGTCAGGTCGAAGCCGCCGCCGAACCACCAGACAGGCTCTTCACCCTCTTTTTCGGCGATGAAAAAGCGCACGTTGGCGTGAGATGTCGGCACGTGCGGGTTGTGCGGGTGGATCACCAGTGACACGCCGAGGGCTTCAAAACCGCGCCCGGCCAGTTCCGGGCGATGGGCGCTGGCCGATGGCGGCAGACCGCTGCCAAAGACGTGGGAGAAGTTGACGCCACCCTTTTCGATCACCGTACCGTTCTCGATCACGCGGGTGCGACCACCACCGCCGGCGGGCCGGGTCCAGGCGTCTTCGACGAAGCGCGTGCCGCCGTCTTCGGTTTCGAGAGCCGCGCAGATGCGGTCTTGCAGGTCGAGCAGATAGGCCTTTACGGCGTCGGTGCGGGTCGTCATGGCTTCACCTTGAATCGGGCGGCGCCCCGCAGGCGGGCGACGCAAATGGGCGCGTAGCATACCACCGCAGACTGGCGCGCCGCAGTTGACGAAGATCAAGCATGGGAGTTGGATAGGGGGCTTACAAAAGACCCAAGGAGAGCAGGCAGATGGCAAAGCGTATCCAGTTCCGCGCCCACGGCGGTCCCGAAGTACTCGAATATGTTGACTACCAACCCGCTGCGCCCGGCCCGAATCAGGTGCGCGTGGCCAACAAGGCCATTGGCTTGAACTTCATCGACACCTATTTCCGCAGCGGCCTGTATGCGCCGCCAGCCTTGCCGTCCGGCCTGGGAGCTGAAGGTGCGGGCATCGTCGATGCCGTGGGCAGCGACGTCACCCGGTTCAAGGTCGGCGATCGCGTCGCCTATGGCAGCGGCCCATTGGGTGCTTACAGCGAACTGCATGTGCTGCCTCAGGACAATCTGGTGCACCTGCCCGACGAAATCAGTTTCGAAACCGCTGCCGGGGTCATGCTCAAAGGCCTGACCGTGCAGTATCTGCTGCGCCAGACCTATGAACTCAAGGGTGGCGAAACCATTCTGTTCCACGCGGCGGCCGGCGGTGTCGGTTCACTGGCCTGCCAATGGGCCAAAGCGTTAGGCGTGAAGCTGATTGGCACCGTCAGTTCCAAAGAAAAAGCCGAACTGGCCAAGGCCAATGGCGCGTGGGCGACGATCGATTACAGCCACGAAAACGTTGCCCAGCGCGTGCTGGAATTGACCGACGGCAAGAAAGTCCCGGTGGTCTATGACGGTGTCGGCAAGGACACCTGGCTGACGTCCCTCGACAGCGTGTCGCCGCGCGGCCTGGTCGTGAGCTTCGGTAATGCCTCTGGTGCAGTGGACGGCGTGAATCTGGGGATTCTCTCCGCCAAGGGTTCGCTGTACGTGACCCGACCGACGCTGGCGACTTATGCCAACAACGCCGAAAACCTGCAGCGGATGGCCGATGAATTGTTCGAGATGATCATCAGCGGCAAGCTGAAGGTGGACATCAGCCAGCGTTATTCACTGGCTGATGCGGCGAAGGCGCAAACCGAACTGTCGGCGCGACGCACCACCGGCTCCACCGTTCTGCTGCCCTGATACCGTCCGGCGTCCTGCCAGTCAGGGTTTCACAACCATGGCTGGCAGGACGATTCGGCTGTGTTCAGAACCTCGGTGGATGACTCGCCAATGGTTTTTGCGGCCAATGCCCGACCCTCGTGTGATCAGGCTGTTGAACCGCTGCGAGGATTTGCCGCCACTCGGCTGACAACACCCAGTAATCACCGCGTGCGCGATGTTCAATCTGCAAGGGATTGGAGGCGACCGGCATCAGCCCGAATCGCTGGTACAGGCGCAACTGCGATGCCCTGCACAACGCAGTGACACCTTGATAGCCCTGGTTTATGGCCCACTCGGCAGCGGCCGCCAGCAGACTGTTGACGGCGATGGGCTGTTGGCTGGGCGCCTGCGAGATCAAGCGACTGAGCTCGACATGCCGTGACAACGCCACCGTGGGCGAAACATGCTGCTGCGCCAGCGATGCCCACTCGAACGGCGCCGGAGTGGCCCTCAATACCGCCAGCAACTGTTCGTGCCGATACAGCAGAAAGTGAGTACTGCGCGACCTTGTCGCCAGTCGGGTTTCGAGCATCCGCGCCCTCGACGTCAGCATGTAGTGCTGCAGCCGAAGCCGAAATTGCCGATCGATAAACCGATCGAACACTTGGGTATCCGACCCCGCTTCAAGCCTCACGATACGGCAACCCTCCTGATGACTGTTTAACGTCACCTGAAGCGTCTGCAGGTAATCCGTGAGTTGCAAATCCGTAGTGTCCATTCTTTCTCCGCAGACCTTAACTTATCGAAGTGTTCCGAGTGCAGGGAAAGGATGGTTGCTTTTGGCGATACCGCCATGAAACGCGGTCTGATAATCAGGTGGGAAAATTCAGCTAATCCAAGCAGTTGAGGATTTCTCCGACGCAACAACAAGCATCATTGCAGGATAAATCGCAGGCACGCGTAGTACTCCTCGCCGACAAGGCGAGGAGTACTCACGTTACAAATGTTCGAGGCCGGTTCAGTCGGGACGAATGACTTTTCCAGTGGCCAGATCACGGATCACGCTGGGGTTCTTGCGCCCACCCAGTTGCCCGCCCAGTATCAAATCGATCTGCCCCCGGAAATATTGCTCAACGCGCAATCGGGTGCGCGCCGCCGGGCGACCCTGCGGGTTGGCCGAGGTCGAAATCAACGGCCCGACCATCGAGCACAGATCGCGCACTTGCGGATGATCACTGACCCGCAGCGCCACGGTGTCGTGCACACCGGTGACCCATTCCGGCAACAAGCCCTGATGCGGCACCAGCCAGGTGTTCGGCCCCGGCCAGGTGCTGGCCATGCGGTCGATCCACTCTTGCGGGAAGTCTTCGAACAGGAAGTCGAACTGGCGAATGTTGTCGGCAACCAGAATCAGTCCTTTGACCACCGAGCGATTCTTGATCGCCAGCAATCGATCCACCGCCTCTTCATTCCACGGGTCGCAACCCAGGCCCCAGACAGCTTCGGTTGGATAGGCAATCACCGCCCCGGCGCGAATCTCTCGTGCGGCTTGTTGCACACGCCAACTGTTGACCATGAAAAAACTCTCCGCAATCAGGTTTCGCGCAGTTTACCGATCTTCCTTGTAAAACCTAGCTCGTCCTGGCCAACCAGCGACCGTTTTCGCACACCGCACGGCCATCCATTTCCAGTTCGGTCAGGGCCGCCAGCACTTTCGGTAATGCCCAGCCGCTGCTGTCGGCCAAGCCTTCGCTGGTGTGCGGCGCCGCGTGGAGCAGAATGAGCAGTGGATGATCGACTTTCGCAGTGTCCGTGGACAACGGCAAATGCTGCCAGCCGCGCAGGGCTTCGAGGATGTGTTCGATGGTTTCCACCAGCACCGCGCCGTCGCGAATCAACTGGTGACAACCGCGCGCACCGGGGTGATGGATCGAACCGGGAATCGCGTAAACCTCGCGCCCCTGTTCCGCTGCCAGCCGTGCGGTGATCAATGAACCGCTAGCGACACTGGCCTCGACCACCAGCACGCCGAGGGACAATCCGCTAATGATCCGGTTACGTCGCGGGAAGTTGCTCGCGGTCGGCCCGGCGTCCAGCGGGAACTCCGAAAGCACTGCGCTGCCCGAGGCAATCATCGCGTCGGCCAAGCGTCGATTGCGCTGTGGATAAAAATTTTCCAGCCCGGTGCCGAGTACGCCGACGGTCAACCCGCCAACATCCAGCGCGGCCTGATGCGCAGCAGCATCGATGCCCAGCGCCAAACCGCTGGTGATGACAAAACCGGCCCCGGCCAGGCTGCGGGAAAACGCCGCTGCCGTGTCCATTCCCGGACGCGACGCGCGGCGGCTGCCGACCATCGCCAACTGCGGTTTTTCCAGAATCAGCGGATCACCGGCCACGAACAACATTGGCGGCGGGTCGGGAATCTGCGCCAGCAACGCGGGGTAATCGGCTTGGTCCCACATCAGCAAATGCTGATCCGGCCGCTCTAGCCAGCGCATTGCGTGGCTGGCGCCATCGCGCACGTCTGGACAACGGCGCGCTTCGGCACTCGCCGCTGGCAAGCCCAACGAGCGCCAGGCACTGGCCGGCGCGCTGATGGCTTTCGACGCCGAGCCAAAGGCTTCTAGCAATTTTGTAAACCGCTTCGGGCCGACATCCGGCAAGCGGTGCAGGCGCAGGCGCGCTTCCAGTTCCGCCGGGGAAACCGGCGTGGAGGCAGACATCATCATGGATCATCCTTGATCGTTATAAGCCCCGAACCATTCGGAACAAGCTGTGGATAACTCTGTTGGTAACTTGTGAAGCAAGCTTACGGATTTCGTACCTTGTCGAGCACCGCCAGCGAGCGCGATGCGTTGAGAACGAGGCCGTAGCTGAGTTTGTCGTAGGTGCGAAACACCATCAGCAACCCGGCGCGTTCGTCGGGAATTTTCAGCGGCTGCCCGGTGATGCGGTCACGCACGGTTTCGCCGGTTTTCATCACCACCAGTACGTTGCCCTCAGCCAGACCGTCGCGCTTGCCTTTGTTCAGGGTAACCACGTCCATCACACCAATCTGGGTGACGCCGCGCGGTACATCGATGATCACGCCGTTGATGTTGGTCGTTGGCGCGCTGGGCATGAAGGTCGAATTGATCGAACGCTCTTCGCCACTGAACAAGCGGTCGCCGAGGCGCACTTCCTGAGTGGTGCGTTGCAGGGCGAGGGTGGCAACGTCGCCTTCGGTGGCAACAATTTCACCGCCGCCGATGTCGTCGGCGTTGATCCCCAGAAACTCCTTGGTCTGTGGGTCGGTGTAGACCTTGCCCTGACGGAAAATCCCGTAAACCGGCTGATCCGGATCGAAATGGCCGCGCGCGAAGATCCGGTCACCGGTGCCGCTGAGCACGCGCTCGGCATCGCCGGCGACGATATACGGTGCCTTGTCGAAATCCTCGACCTTGTCGACGATGCGGTTACTCAGCAGAAAGCTATTGATGGATTTCAGCGGAATGCTCGGTATCGCCTCGGCCACCGGACTGGTGCGGATCCGTGGCGAGAGTTTGATGGTGCCGCGCGAATCGCCACGATTGAGCATCAATTGTGGCTGGCCGTTGACGTAGCTGAGCGTCAGCGTGTCGCCGGGATAGATCAGGTTGGGGTTTTCGATTTGCGGATTGGCCCGCCACAGTTGTGGCCACTGCCAGGGCTCGCGCAGGTATTTGCCGGAAATGTCCCAGAGTGTGTCCCCCGAAACCACCGTGTATTGCTGTGGAAAACCATCCCTGAGTTGCACTTGCCCTTGTGCCACGCCGGCCGAAGCCAACAGCAGCAGGGCGAGTAGTGTTTTCCTCATGCAGTGAATCCCTTTATCATGTGCATTCGCGTGAACCGTCAGAGCCCCCGTGGCTCGCTTGTGCAAAATGCACAAGCTACGCTTCACAACGGTAGCCTGCATCTTCGGACCTGCCAGGCCATCGCCCGACTTTACTCAACGTGTGCAGCAATCAAAGCCTATGGCCATTTTAGACATCCTCGAATTCCCGGACCCGCGTCTGCGCACTATCGCCAAACCAGTGGCTGTAGTGGACGACGAAGTGCGTCAGTTGGTCGATGACATGTTTGAAACAATGTATGAAGCGCCGGGCATCGGCCTTGCCGCGACCCAGGTCAACGTGCACAAACGTATCGTCGTGATGGACCTTTCCGAAGACCGCACCGAACCCCGGGTGTTCATCAACCCCGAGTTCGAATCGCTGACCGAGGAAATGGAGCAATACCAGGAAGGCTGCCTCTCGGTACCGGGTTTCTACGAAAACGTCGATCGCCCGCAGAAGGTCAGGATCAAGGCGCTGGACCGCGACGGCAAGCCCTATGAGCTGATCGCCGAAGGCCTGCTCGCGGTGTGCATCCAGCACGAATGCGACCACCTCAACGGCAAATTGTTCGTCGATTACCTGTCCACGCTCAAACGCGACCGGATCAAGAAGAAACTGGAAAAGCAGCACCGCCAGAACGCTTGATGCCCCTCCTTCAAAGGCTTGCTGCGGCAAGCCTTTTTCTTTTTATGAGACGCCTTTCATGACTGAGCCACTGCGCATCGTTTTTGCCGGCACCCCGGAATTCGCCGCCGAACACCTCAAGGCCCTGCTGAACAGCCCTTACGAGATCGTTGCGGTCTACACCCAACCGGATCGTCCGGCCGGTCGCGGGCAAAAACTGATGCCGAGCCCGGTCAAACAGCTGGCCGTGGAAAACAATATCCAGGTGTTGCAGCCGCCGACGTTGCGTAACGCCGACGCCCAGGCGGAGCTGGCTGCGCTGAAACCGGATTTGCTGGTAGTGGTCGCCTACGGCCTGATCCTGCCGCAAGTGGTGCTGGATATCCCGCGTCTGGGCTGCATCAACAGTCACGCCTCGTTGCTGCCACGCTGGCGCGGTGCGGCGCCGATCCAGCGTGCCGTGGAACACGGTGATGCGGAAAGCGGCGTGACCGTGATGCGCATGGAAGCCGGTCTCGACACCGGGCCGATGCTGCTCAAGGTCGTCACCCCGATCAGCGCTGAAGACACGGGCGGCAGCCTGCACGATCGCCTCGCCGAAATGGGCCCGCCCGCCGTGGTGCAAGCGATTGCCGGTCTGGCCGCTGGCACCCTGGAAGGCGAAGTGCAGAACGACGAACTCGCCACCTACGCGCACAAGCTGAACAAAGACGAAGCACGCATCGACTGGAACCGCCCGGCAGTTGAACTGGAGCGTCTGGTACGCGCCTTCAACCCATGGCCAATCACCCACAGCACCCTCAACGGTGAAGCACTGAAAGTGCTGGCGGCGACACTCGCCGACGGCAACGGCGCACCGGGTGAAATCCTCAGCGCCAGCAAGGACGGCCTGGTCGTCGCCTGCGGCGAACAAGCCCTGTGCCTGACCCGCCTGCAATTGCCCGGCGGCAAGGCGCTGAACTTCAGCGACCTGTTCAACAGCCGCCGCGAGAAGTTCGCGGTCGGCACAGTGCTCGGTGCAGCGGTGGGCGCACAATGAATCCGCGTCTGGCCGCCGCCAAGGCACTCGCCGCCGTGCTCAGCGGCAAAGCCTCGCTGAACAGCTCCCTGCCGACACAACTGGACAAGGTCGAGGATCGCGATCGCGGTTTTACTCAGGATCTGGCCTTCGGCACCGCACGCTGGCAGCCGCGTCTTTCGGCGCTGGCGGAGAAACTTCTGCAGAAACCCTTCAAGGCTGCCGACGCCGATGTCGAAGCGCTGCTGCTGGTCGGTCTCTACCAATTGCTCTACACCCGCGTACCGGCCCACGCCGCCATCGGCGAAACCGTCGGTTGCGCCGACAAGCTGAAAAAGCCTTGGGCCAAGGGCCTGCTCAACGCCGTGCTGCGCAACGCCCAGCGCGAAAGCCAGACGATTTTCGCCGAGCTGGAACGTGATCCAGTGGTGCGCACCGCTCACCCGCGCTGGCTGCAAAAATCCCTGAAAGCCTTCTGGCCGGAACAGTGGGAAGCGATTTGCGAAGCGAACAATGCGCATCCGCCGATGATTCTGCGGGTCAATCGCCGCCATCACAGCCGCGACGCTTACCTTGGTTTGCTGACTGAGGCCGGGATTGCTGCGACGCCATGTGTGTACAGCCGCGACGGCATCATTCTCGAAGCCGCTGCTGACGTGCGCAGCCTGCCAGGTTTTGCCGAAGGCTGGATCAGCGTCCAGGATGAAGCGGCGCAGTTGGCCGCCGACCTGCTCGATCTGGCGCCGGGGCAACGCGTGCTCGACGCCTGCTGCGCGCCCGGCGGCAAGACCTGCCACATTCTCGAAGCCGAACCGGCGCTGGCCGGCGTGGTGGCGGTGGATCTGGAAGCCAAACGTCTGGTGCGCGTCAAGGAAAACCTTGAGCGCCTCGGCTTGAACGCTGAGCTGATCGCCGCCGACGGTCGCGATACCGAAAAATGGTGGGACGGCAAACCGTTCCAGCGCATCCTGCTCGACGCGCCGTGTTCGGCCACTGGTGTCATTCGTCGCCACCCGGACATCAAGCTGACCCGTCAGCCGGACGACATCGTCGCCCTCGCGCAATTGCAAGGCGAGTTGCTCGACGCCATGTGGAAGACCCTCGAAGTCGGCGGCATTCTGCTGTACGCCACCTGCTCGACGCTGCCGACCGAGAACACCGAAGTCATCGCCGCGTTCCTTGAGCGTACTCCCGGCGCCCGCGAACTGGATCTGGCCACGTCGGCCGGGATCAAACAGCCCCATGGTCGCCAATTGCTGGCCCAGCAAGGTGGGCATGACGGGTTCTACTACGCCAAGCTGATCAAGATCGCTGCCGCGCGCGGCTAAACGGATTCAATGGAGTGACTGGATGAAAATCATCATCCTCGGTGCGGGACAGGTCGGCGGCTCGCTGGCCGAGCATTTGGCCAGCGAGGCCAACGACATCACCGTGGTCGACACCGACGGCGAACGCCTGCGCGACCTCGGCGACCGTCTCGACATCCGTACCATTCAGGGCCGTGGCTCGCTGCCGTCGGTGCTGCGTCAGGCCGGTGCCGACGACGCTGACATGCTGGTGGCGGTGACCAACAGCGACGAGACCAACATGGTTGCCTGTCAGGTTGCCCACACGTTGTTCCACACCCCGACCAAGATCGCCCGGGTGCGCGAAGCGTCCTACCTCCATCGCGAAGAACAGCTGTTTCAGAACGAAGCGATTCCGGTCGACGTGCTGATCAGCCCCGAGCAAGTGGTGACCAACTACATCAAGCGCCTGATTCAGCATCCCGGCGCCTTGCAGGTGATCGATTTCGCCGAAGGCGCGGCGCAACTGGTGGCGGTGCGTGCCTATTACGGCGGGCCGCTGGTGGGTCAGCAACTGCGACAGTTGCGCGAACATATGCCGAATGTCGAAACCCGCGTCGCGGCGATTTTCCGTCGTGACCGGCCGATCCTGCCGCAAGGTGACACGGTGATCGAGGCCGACGACGAAGTCTTCTTCATCGCCGCCCGTGAGAATATTCGCGCGGTGATGAGTGAAATGCGCCGCCTCGACGAAACCTACAAACGCATCGTCATTGCCGGTGGCGGGCAGATCGGTGAGCGTCTGGCGGAGGCCATCGAAAGCCGCTATCAGGTGAAGATCATCGAGATGAACCCGGCGCGCTGCCGTTATCTCTCCGACACCCTCGACAGCACCGTGGTGTTGCAGGGCAGTGCGTCAGATCGTGATCTGCTGCTGGAAGAGAACATCGCCGACGCCGATATCTTCCTCGCCCTGACCAACGACGACGAAGCCAACATCATGTCGTCGCTGCTGGCCAAACGGCTGGGGGCGAAGAAGGTCATGACGATCATCAATAACCCGGCGTATGTCGACCTGATTCAGGGCGGCGACATCGACATCGCCATCAGCCCGCAACTGGCGACCATCGGCACCTTGCTGGCCCACGTGCGCCGTGGCGATATCGTCAGCGTGCACTCCTTGCGGCGCGGCGCGGCGGAGGCGATCGAAGCGATTGCCCACGGTGATGCGAAGTCGAGCAAGGTCATCGGCAAACCGATCGAGAAGATCGGCCTGCCGCCGGGCACCACCATCGGCGCGGTGATCCGCAACGAACAGGTGATCATCGCCCACGACGACACCGTGATCGAAGCGGGCGACCATGTGATTCTGTTCCTTGTGGATAAAAAGCATATTCGCGATGTGGAGAAGCTGTTCCATGTGGGGTTGAGCTTCTTCTGAGGTTGATCGTTCCCACGCTCCGCGTGGGAATGCAGCCCGGGACGCTCTGCGTCCCAAGAGCGGACGCAGAGCGTCCATTGAGACATTCCCACGCGGAGCGTGGGAACGATCACTGAAGCGAGGGTGCACAAATGCTTGAATCCCTGGAAAAAATGCTCGCCAAGGGTGTGGATAACTCCCTGCTGCGCTTCGGCCTCGGCAAGGGTTATCTGGATCTGGGTGAAAACGCCAAGGCCGCCGAGCATTTCCAGCGCTGTGTCGGTTTCGATCCTAAGTATTCAGCAGCCTGGAAACTGTTGGGCAAGGCGCAACTGGCGCTGGGCGATATCGCCGCCGCACGTCAGGCATGGGAGCAAGGTCTGGAAGCGGCCCGCGCCCATGGCGACAAGCAGGCCGAGAAGGAAATGACGGTGTTTGTGAAGAAGCTCGATCGTCAGGCCCAATGAATCAAAGGTAACGAAGACCGATACCGTCGGCATCCACCGTGACCACTTCCATCCGCACACGCGGTGCGCCTGTGGGTAAACCCTGCACCTGACCGTAAACCACTGCGCCCTTGGGCAAAGAAGCCAAAACCGGATGCTGCACAAACACCCCGGTCGGCGACAAGTTGCGCGTCTGTCCGAGACATTCGCCAAAGCTGTCGTGGGTGATCTTGATGCGGAAGGATTTGCGGTGTTCGGACATCTTGTTGCGCCCTTTGATGAACGGTTGTGGATAACCTCGCCAGTGAGGTTATCCACAGATCATGCCAATCAGCTCAATACCAGCGCTCTTCGCCCGGCGGACGTTTCTTGAAGCGCTTCATGCTCCACATGTACTGGCTTGGATACGCGGCGACGTAGCGTTCGACGACTTTGCTCATCGCCGCGCAGGATTCGGCGGTATCGGTGCTATACATGGCTTCCGGCGCGGCTTCGAGGATGACTTTGTAGCCGGAACCGTCGGGCAGGCGCAGCGCATGCAGGAATACGCCGACGGCTTTGCCACCGGCCAACATGTTCGGCACGAATTTACTGGTCAGCGCTTGAGTCGCGAAGAACGGCACAAAGATCCCGGCGGATTCGGCCGGTTCGGGGTCAGCGGGGATGCCCACTGCACCACCTTTGCGCACTTCCTTGATGACGCTGAGGATGCCTTCCTTGGTCGACGCTGCAACCTTGTTGCCCAGTTGCACACGCTGTTTGCGCAGCAATTCGTCCACAGCCTTGAGCTTCGGCGGGCGGTAGAAAATGATCGGTTTGCACTGGCTGCAATAGAAGTGGTTGAGCACTTCCCAGTTACCCAGGTGACTGGTGATGCCGACCACGCCTTTGCCCGAGGCCAAGGCGTCTTTCAGCACGTCGAGGCCTTCGACTTCACGCACCAGGTCGATCGAACGCTGCGCCGGCCAGATCCACGCGCAGGCGCTTTCGGTCAGCGACTTGCCGATATCTTTCAAACTCTGGCCAACCAAGCGCTCGCGCTCGGCCGGGTCCATCTGTGGAAAACATTTGGCGAGGTTGATCCGCACCACGTCGCGGGAGCGGTTGGGGGTTTTCCACATGATCCAGCCGATCGCCGAACCCACGGCCTGCACGGCCCGCCATGGCAGCAGGGCAAACAGCCGCAGAGCGCCTACCAGCAAGGCGCCTTTAAACTTTTCCACAGGTCACTCCTGATCTTGTGCGGTGCGCGAGGCGGCCATTCTAACCGCCGTTGACGAGCTGCGCGTAGCGGTCGCAATCCTGAGTGTGATCCATGACCATGCCCGAGGCCTGCATCAGCGCGTAGCAAATGGTCGGGCCGACGAACGTGAACCCGGCCTTTTTCAAGGCTTTGCTCATCGCCAGTGCTTCGGGGGTGATCGCCGGGACTTCGCTGCGATCCTTGAAATGATTGATGATCGGTTGGTCGCCAACGAACGACCAGAGGAACGCCACCGGGTCCTCCAGCGCCAGCCAGGCCTGGGCATTACGACGGGCGGCGTTGAGTTTGAGGCGATTGCGGATGATCCCCGGATCGAGCATCAATTCGTCGATTTCGGCGTCGCTCATCTGCGCCACGCGCTGCACATCGAAGCCGAACAGCACCTCGCGATAACGCTCGCGTTTACGCAGTACGGTGATCCACGACAGCCCGGCCTGGAACCCTTCGAGCAAAAGCAACTCGAACAAACCCTGCGCATCGCGTAGCGGCGTGCCCCACTCCTGGTCGTGATAAGCCATGTACAGCGGATCTTCGGTACACCAAAAGCAGCGTGGCATAAGGCTCCAGGGGGCGTGCGCAGCAATGAATCGGGTATACTCCCGCTCTTTAAATCGCAGCCCAAGAAACAGGTGAATTTCGTGAGCCAGCCTACGCCAGCCGTGCGTACCTTCCAAGACTTGATCCTCGCGCTCCAGCAATACTGGGCCGAGCAAGGTTGTGTGGTACTTCAGCCCTACGATATGGAAGTAGGCGCCGGCACTTTCCACACCGCGACCTTCCTGCGCGCCATCGGCCCGGAAACCTGGAACGCCGCTTACGTGCAGCCAAGCCGCCGTCCGACTGACGGCCGTTACGGCGAAAACCCGAACCGTCTGCAGCACTACTATCAGTTCCAGGTCGTTCTGAAGCCGAACCCGGACAACTTCCAGGAACTCTACCTGGGCTCGCTCAAGCATGTCGGCCTGGACCCGCTGGTCCACGACATTCGCTTCGTCGAAGACAACTGGGAATCGCCGACCCTCGGCGCCTGGGGTCTGGGCTGGGAAGTCTGGCTGAACGGTATGGAAGTGACCCAGTTCACTTACTTCCAGCAGGCTGGCGGCATCGAATGCTACCCGGTAACCGGCGAGATCACTTACGGTCTCGAGCGTCTGGCCATGTACCTGCAAGGCGTGGATTCGGTCTACGACCTGGTCTGGGCTGACGGCCCGATGGGCAAAGTCACCTACGGCGACGTGTTCCACCAGAACGAAGTGGAGCAGTCCACCTACAACTTCGAACACGCCAACGTCGACAAACTGTTCGAGCTGTTCGACTTCTATGAAGGCGAAGCCAAGCGCCTGATCGAACTCGACCAGCCGCTGCCGTTGCCGAGCTATGAAATGGTCCTGAAGGCGTCGCACACCTTCAACCTGCTGGATGCGCGCCGGGCGATCTCGGTGACCGCGCGTCAGCAATACATTCTGCGCGTACGCACCCTGGCGCGTTCCGTTGCGCAAGCCTACCTGCTGGCACGCGCCAAGCTGGGCTTCCCGATGGCGACCCCGGACCTGCGTGACGAAGTACTGGCCAAGCTGGAGGCAGCACAATGAGTGCGCAAGATTTTCTGGTTGAACTGGGCACCGAAGAACTGCCACCCAAAGCCCTCAACACTTTGGCTGAGGCGTTCCTCGCCGGTATCGACAAGGGCCTGCAAGCCGCTGGCCTGAGCTACGAAACCAAAACCGTCTACGCCGCGCCGCGTCGTCTGGCTGTGCTGATCACCGCGCTGGCCACCCAGCAGCCGGATCGCAGCATCAATCTCGACGGCCCGCCACGTCAGGCGGCGTTCGACGCTGAAGGCAACCCGACTCAGGCAGCACTGGGCTTCGCCAAGAAGTGCGGCGTTGATCTGAGCGAAATCGATCAGAGCGGCCCGAAACTGCGTTACAGCCAGAGCATCGCCGGCAAGCCGACCGCGAGCCTGCTGCCGACCATCGTCGAAGATTCGCTGAACGACCTGCCGATCCCGAAACGCATGCGTTGGGGTGCGCGCAAGGAAGAGTTCGTGCGTCCGACCCAATGGCTGGTGATGCTGCTCGGTGACCAGGTCATCGACTGCACCATCCTCGCGCAGAAGGCTGGCCGTGATTCCCGTGGTCACCGCTTCCATCACCCGGAAAGCGTGCGCATCGGTTCGCCGTCGAGCTACCTCGCCGACCTGCGTGCTGCTTATGTATTGGCCGATGCCAACGAGCGTCGCGAGATCATCAGCAAGCGCACCGAAGAGCTGGCCACCCGTCAGGAAGGCACGGCAATCGTTCCGCCGGCACTGCTCGACGAAGTGACCGCGCTGGTTGAATGGCCGGTGCCGCTGGTGTGCTCGTTCGAGGAGCGTTTCCTCGACGTGCCGCAGGAAGCACTGATCACCACCATGCAGGACAACCAGAAGTACTTCTGCCTGCTGGATGCCGACGGCAAGTTGCTGCCACGCTTCATCACTGTGGCCAACATCGAAAGCAAAGACCCGCAGCAGATCATCGCCGGTAACGAGAAAGTGGTTCGCCCACGTCTGACCGACGCCGAGTTTTTCTTCAAGCAAGACAAGAAGCAGAAGCTCGAAGCCTTCAACGATCGCCTGAAGAACGTGGTGTTCCAGGAAAAACTCGGCAGCGTCTACGACAAGGCCGAACGCGTATCGAAACTGGCTGCGTACATCGCCGCGCGCATCGGCGGCAACGCTTCGTGGGCTGCCCGTGCTGGTCTGCTGTCGAAGTGCGACCTGGCCACCGAAATGGTCGGCGAGTTCCCGGAGATGCAAGGTGTCGCCGGTTACTACTACGCCCTCAATGACGGCGAGCCGGAAGACGTCGCGCTGGCACTGAACGAGCAGTACATGCCACGCGGTGCCGGTGCAGAATTGCCAGCCACCCTGACCGGTGCGGCCGTCGCCATCGCTGACAAGCTCGACACCCTGGTCGGTATCTTCGGTATCGGCATGCTGCCAACCGGCAGCAAAGACCCGTATGCCCTGCGCCGTGCAGCTCTCGGCGTGTTGCGCATCCTGATCGAGAAGAAACTCGATCTTGACCTGAACGACGCCGTGGCTTTCGCCGTGGCCGCATTCGGTGTCAAGGTCAAGGCTGCCGGCCTCAACGAGTCCGTGCTGGAGTTCATCTTCGACCGTCTGCGTGCACGTTACGAAGACGAAGGCGTCGAAGTCGCCACTTACCTGTCGGTACGTGCCCTGAAGCCGGGTTCGGCGCTGGACTTCGATCAGCGTGTGCAAGCGGTTCAGGCCTTCCGCAAACTGCCGGAAGCGGCTGCGCTGGCGGCGGTGAACAAGCGTGTATCGAACCTGTTGAGCAAACTCGAAGGTGCGGTACCGACCGAAGTTCAAGCCAAATACTTCGACAACGCCAATGAGTTCTCGCTGTACTCGGCGATCCAGCAAGCGGATCAAGCGGTGCAGCCGATGGCTGCGGCGCGTCAGTACAACGAATCGCTGGCACGCCTGGCGGCATTGCGTGAGCCGGTCGATGCGTTCTTCGACGCGGTGATGGTCAATGCCGACGACGCCAATGTGCGGGCCAACCGATACGCGCTGCTGGCGCGTCTGCGTGGCCTGTTCCTCGGCGTTGCCGACATTTCGCTGCTGGGTTGAGGGATTGCTGTTGAAACTGCTGATTCTCGATCGGGACGGAGTGATCAATTACGACTCCGACGCTTACATCAAGTCAGTGGCGGAGTGGATTCCGTTGCCCGGCTCGATCGCAGCGATTGCGCAGTTGAGCAAGGCCGGCTGGACGGTGGCGGTGGCCACCAACCAGTCGGGCATTGCTCGCGGCTACTACGACCTCGCCACCCTCGATGCCATGCACGCGCGCCTGCGCGAGCTGGTCGCGGAGCAGGGCGGTGAAGTCGGGCTGATCGTGTATTGCCCGCATGGGCCGGACGAAGGCTGCGATTGCCGCAAGCCGAAACCGGGGATGTTGAAAACCATCGCGGCGCATTACAACGTCACGCTGGCGAATGTCTGGTTCGTCGGCGACAGCCTTGGTGACCTGGAGGCCGCCAAAGCCGTCGATTCACAGCCAGTTTTGGTAAAGACCGGAAAAGGCGCAAAGACTCAGGGCAAAACCCTGCCGGTTGGCACTCTGATTTTTGACGATCTGGCGGCGATTGCCGCAGAACTTATCCACAACTAGAGTACTTCTGAAGTTCCTGACCAGGGATTGATCGGGAGTGCGCTTGAACACTCGGGCATTGCCCCGTAACGGTAAACGTCACTATGTCGATACTGCGGGCCATCAGGATTTTTCTCTTTTACCTGCTGCTGGGCACCACCTCTCTGCTGTGGTGCAGCTTGAGTTTTTTCATCGCGCCGTTTTTGCCGTTCAAGGCGCGTTATCGTTTTATCAACGTGTACTGGTGCCGTTGCGCCTTGTGGTTGACCAAGGTGTTTCTCGGTATCCATTACGAAATCAAAGGCGCGGAAAACGTGCCTGACCGGCCCTGCGTGATTCAATCGAACCATCAGAGCACTTGGGAGACATTCTTTCTCTCCGCTTATTTCTCGCCGTTGAGCCAAGTGCTCAAACGCGAATTGCTGTACGTGCCGTTCTTCGGCTGGGCCATGGCCATGCTGCGGCCAATCGCGATTGACCGCGACAACCCGAAAGCGGCACTGAAACAAGTCGCGGCCAAGGGTGATGAGCTGCTCAAGGACAACGTTTGGGTGCTGATCTTCCCCGAAGGCACGCGCGTTCCTTTCGGCACAGTCGGCAAGTTCTCCCGCAGTGGCAGCGCTTTGGCGGTGAATGCGGCGCTTCCGGTGCTGCCGATTGCACACAATGCCGGCAAGTTCTGGCCGAAAATCGGCTGGGGCAAGAAGTCCGGCGTGATCACTGTGGTCATCGGCGAACCGATGTACGCCGAAGGCACAGGCCCGCGCGCCATCGCCGAGTTGAACGACCGGGTGCAAGCCTGGAACGAGAAGACTCAACGCGAAATGGGTTCGCTGCCACCGACTCCGCAGGCACCGGCTGCAAATGATCAGATCGCTGTCTGATATTTTGTGGATAACCTGTGTACGGTTTCTTTGAAAAGGCTTGAATATTTGGATTAAGTAATTGATTTACTTATATATTTCTCAAGCTCATAAAAGATCGCAAAAGGTGCATAAGTTTTTTTCGGATGTAAAAAACCGGCTGATATAGCCGGTTTTTTTGTGCCGGTTATTCGACGATCAGCGGCAGTTCAAGGATGAAGTTCGTGCCTTGGTCAACCACGCTGTGACACTCGATTCGCCCGCCGTGATGATCGACCACAGCCTTGACCATCGACAGCCCCAGCCCTACGCCATCAATGCCTTTGGCCGATGAGAAGCGCCGATATTGGCTGAACAGTTCCGGCAATTCCTCGGCGTCGATGCCTTTACCCTGATCCGCCAGTTCACACCGCAACCATTGTTCATCGCAACTGATGCGCAACTGAACAGTGGTGCCGTCCGGGCTGTATTTGATCGCGTTCTCCAGCAGATTGAACAACGCCCGGGTCAGCAGTCCCTGATCGGCCATCACCAACCGCTCCTGGCATGGCTCGTCCATGTCGTGAAGCAACTCGATGCGTTTTTGCTGGGCGATGGGTAGTGCCTGATCAATGACGTCCAGTACCAGCATCGCAAACAGGCTCGGTTGAAAGTGATACGCCTCGGATTCCGCTCGCGCCAACAACACGAACCCGTCGGTCAAGGCCAATGCGCGGCGCACCTGCCGTTCGATTTGCTCGAACAACGGCGAATCGGTTCCGGCCTCATGCCGATGCACATCGAGCAACGCGAGAATGGCCGAGTGCGGAGCGCGCAAATCGTGAGACAGAAAACGCAACAACACACTGCGTTGTTCCTCAGCGGCGCGTTCGGCGCTCAGGTCGGTAAGACTCAGCAGCCAGCCGATGGGCGTGTCACCGTCCACCGGCAACAGCGCGGCGCGCTCCAGACGCAGGCTGCGCTCCTTGTGATCGCGGAACTCAAGCAGGGGCAGGGCGGACAACAGCGGACGCGGCGCTGTGGATAACTCCGGATAGCCGAGCCGCGCCAGTTGATCAAGGATGTCATCGCCCACCAGATTACTGTCGAAGAGTTGCCGAGCTTTGCGATTGCCGAGCAGGATCTGCCCCTTCGGATCACTGATCAGCGTCGCCACCGGCAAATATTCCAGCCCGTCGGCGATGAACCGTCGGGTATCGCGAGTGCGGCTCATGGCTTGTTCGAGCGCCATGATCTGGCCCTGCAACCTATCGCCCCCGGTGAACGGGGTGCGGCGGCGTTCGGGGAAGACTTTCGGCTCACTGTCCAGGCGGGCAAGCTCCCAGCCGAAGTAAGTCAGCACTCCGCTGAGACGCCGCCAGTTCCAGATCAGATAACCGAAGAGCATGCCCAGCGCGGCTGGCGTCGGCGACCACCAGCGCCGGGTTTCCGCCAGTCCGGCGCTGGCGAGCAGCACGCACGCCATGCCGCTCAGCGTTATCCACAGTGCCCAGCGCGGACGCCAGAGCAAAAGGCCGAGCACGCACGCCACCAGCCCAACCGAGAGCAATGCGCTCAGAACTGGCGAGACGTCGCGCAGATTGACCTGGGCGCGATAAGACAACAGCGCAGTCAGCGGCAACAGCACTAGACTTATCCACACCCACTCGCGCACTAACTGGCGAAACAGGCGTTGCACCTGGCTCGGTTCACGGCTTTCGTGCCGGCGCCGGTTATTCATGGAAACGCGCCGTGGGGAAATGGGCAGGGAGGCTGGAATGGTTTCATGGGCCACAGGTCAGAGACGTAGACCGAAGAATCATAGCGGACGTCGATCACTGACGAGCCCCTTACTTTCACGGCACAGGGCAAGCCGCTATGGTGGTCTCCCGATTGCCAAAGCAACAAGGAATCATCGCGTATGCGCGTTGCGATACTGGACGACGAACCCGCCGAACTGCGTCGGGTCGAGCAAACCCTGCAGCAAATGGCCGACGCTGGCGAGCAGCCATGGTCGCTGCACAGCTTCGAGCGCGGCGAAGATTTGCTGCGGCAACTGCGCCGGGAGACTTTCGACCTGCTCATCCTCGACTGGCAATTGCCCGGCCTCACGGGTCTGGCCCTGCTGCGCTGGACTCGCGAACACATGGACGCGCCACCGGCAGCGATCATGCTGACCAGTCGCGACGGCGAAAGCGATATCGTCCAGGCATTGAATGCCGGGGCCGATGATTACGTCAGCAAGCCGTTTCGGCCCAATGAATTGAAAGCACGCGTGGCGGCGGTGTTGCGCCGGCATAGTCAGCAGCGTACTGCCGCTGCCGACGTGCTGAGTTTCAATGACTTGGCGTTTGACGATGCGGAACTGACGGTCACCCGCGAGGGCAAGCCGATCATCATGACCGAACGGGAATACCGTCTCGCGCGTTGCCTGTTCAGCAACCTCGGACGGCCATTGTCGCGGGACTATCTGTATGAACGGTTCTGGCCCCATGAGGAAATGGCTTCGTCGCGACCGTTGGACACGCATATCTATCGCCTGCGCAACAAGCTCGGACTGACGGCCGATCGTGGTTGGCAGCTGCTGACAATTTATGGCTATGGGTATCGCCTGGAAAGTGTGGCGGCCGTCACCTGAACGGCTGAGCCGAAACTGCCAGGGGGCGCGCTATCCCCACCTGACAGTCCTCAACACAACGTTCTTATACTTTGCCGTTCATCGTCAGACAGCAATGACTGTCGTGCTCAGTGGGCATCGGGAAGCGTGGCTGATGAAGGGAAGCGATATGACGAGGAATGTTTGCCAGGGAATCCAGCGGCACCAGCCACCGTTTGGATGATTGTGCGAGATGTTCGGTCAGCTTGCCCAACAACTCGCCACTGTTGCGCCAATGGTGCCAGTACAACGGCACATCAGTTGGCTTGTCGGGTATCAACTCGACCAGCAAGCCACGCTGCAGATGATCGAGAATCTGCAACTCCGGAACCAGACCCCAACCCAGTCCGGCTTCTGTCAGTCGTATAAATCCTTCTGATGACGGACAGAAATGGTGCTCGAAACTTCCGAGCACGCCCAAGGCTGCGAGGTAGCGGTGCTGCAGAAAATCATCGGGGCCAAACACCAGCGCGGGCGTGCGGGCAATCAACTGGGCATTGATACCGTTCGGAAAATGCCGGGCGATAAACTCCGGACTCGCCACCGCGCGGTAGCGCATTGCACCGAGCAACAGACTACGCGCCCCCGCCATTGGCCGTTCAGTGGCACACACACAGGCCGCCACCTCACCGGCACGCATACGCCTGAGACTGACCGCTTGATCCTCGACGACCAGATCCAGCAACAAATGCTGCTCGGCGCAAAAATCGCCGACTGATCGCGCCCACCATGTCGCCAGGCTGTCAGCGTTCAAGGCGACACGCAGGCGTTCCGGGGACCCGTCTTCATCGAGAGAAGGCACGTGACTCTGAAGATCACGCTCAAGTAACCGCACCTGCTGAACATGATAAAGCAGCCGCCGCCCTATCTCGGTTGGCACCGGTGGCATCACGCGCACTAACACCGGACGGCCGACCCTGGCCTCCAATAGCTTGATTCGCTGTGACACTGCGGGCTGGGACAGACCAAGAAACTGGGCTGCTCGTTCGAAGCCTCCCTGTTCAATGACCGCAGAGAGAGCAGAAAGCAATTTGTAATCAAACATCCGTTTTCCTTATGGGTGATCAACAATATCTTTTTTACTTCGAAGCGGAATCTATTGAGAATCGATACTGCAGGCACAACCGTTAGATCCCTCACAGTTGTACTGCGTGCGATTGCTTGGCGTTATTGCCATTCATCAAAGTTGATGTGTTTCAGAAGCACCCGAGCTGAACAACGAAACATTCAAACCGGAGGTATTAGTTAACACCAGAGACTGTAAAAGGTACACATAATGGAATGATTAAAAATTAACTCGATAGCGTGCCTAGCGAATTAAAAAATATCAGCGAAATTCTTGTTCAGTTCGACGGAGTGAGTTGTGCAGAGAACTACATTTACTAATGCCAATCGGTTGGCATTGGCCGATATTCAGAGCAGGTCCAGCGATGTAATGTTTGCACTGAAATTTGCAATCTACTTAGCGCTGATTGTAACCGGTGGTTGTCTGGCACTGAGTGGCCATCCATGGGAAATCGCCATAGGCGTCATGCTTCTTGGATCAATGTTCGCCCATGGCGTAGAGCTTCAACATCAAGTTCTGCACTCACAGGGATTCAGGAATAAAAAGCTTAACGAACTATTCGGCATACTGCTCGGTCTGCCAATGTTGGTTTCATTCGCTGATTACAAAGCCAGCCATATGCACCACCATCGTTACCTGGGCACTCCGGAAAATCGCGAGTTCTTTGACTACGGTGATCAATATGGTGAGTTATCCCTTCGTTCCATCAGCGCGCTATTAACCAGGCTTTTGATGGTTTCGCACTACCCACGTTTTTTCAAAAATGTGTTTATCGCGTTCAGTTCGCAGTACGAAAACGTTTCCAGCAACGTGTCCAGACGCATCAAGCGAGATCACCTTTCGATGGTATTGATGATTGCGTTACTGGGTTGGGTCTCCTTTCAGTTCGGTTATGAAATCATCGTCTATCTGTGGATTATTCCGCTCATGTTTGTCGCGGCTCCGGTACACGCCCTGATTGAGATGCCAGAGCATTTCCGTTGCGCGACGGATTCGACAGACCCTTACGAAAACACCAGAACCATTAAAAGCAACGCGTTCATGAACTGGTTTACCAACGGCAATAACTACCACGTTGAGCATCATCTGATGCCCGGGTTGCCTATTGACCGTCTGCACGACCTGCACGAAAAAATTCATGAAAACTGCCGTTATCTGGAAGTCTCTTATAAAAGTTTTTACTGGGGACTGCTCCGCTCAATGCGCAAAAACTAACCCGCGCTGCGCTCCTTGCAAGACTGATAGCTAACTCCGACGGGGCGTGGCACATGCTCGGGTCTGGCGCGTGCTCGCCCCTGGTAAGGCAAAGGAATTGAAATGAATCTACAAGATCGTTCCACGTGTCAGACGACCACGCCGCCGTCGACCGTAAACTCGCTGTCGGAACAGACCGCGCTCAACTCGTTTTATCTTCGTGAACTGGCCGAGCCCAGCGCCTACAAAATGGCGCCGTTTCACCACGAATATGCGCGCACCCAAATGTTGGAAGATGAATGGAACGCCTTTGAAGAAAGTCGTCTTGATAAAACCCGGTTGCCAAAAAACGCTGCCGAGTTTTTGAAGTGGTACACCCGGCTGCATTCGACTCATCGCGATGAGGTTTCGCCGTTTTTCACTTGGCTGGCTGAAGAGTCGACGCTTGAAGAACTGAGCTTTTACATCGCCATGGAAGAACAGGTCGACGGTCGCTTCGATGACGTCATCGCCCTGGCGCAATTGGGCATGACAGGCGATATGAAATTGGCGCTTGCGGAAAACTACTGGGACGAAATGGGCCTGGGTACGCTATCCGAAATGCATACCGTGCTGTTCCGTAAATCCGCAGAAATACTGCACGAACTCATCGGCCCACAGGCCAGCGTTCAACAGGCGCCGGCGGAGGCCCTGAAGAACGGCAATCTGCTGCTGATGTACGCATTGCGGCGTCAGTATCACCCTCGTCTGCTGGGCGCACTGGCGATTCTTGAACACACCGCGCCCTACCGGTTCTCCCGAACAGTCAAAGCCATGCGTCGTCTGCACATGCCCGAAGACGTCATCTATTACCACGACATGCATATAAAGATTGATGCCAATCACGGCAAGCAACTTCTCCACCGTGTGCTGATGCCATTGGCGAAGTCATGCCCTGAAGCCATTGAAGAAATGTGTATCGGCTGCCTGATCCGATACAACGTAGCCGTCGACTATTACAAAAGCATCGAACGGGCTATGAAAAACAACAAAACGCTGTTGACGTGATACTTAGAGAACTCTTATGAAAAGCAATCTTGCCAATACTGAGCCACAGACTGTCTGGGCACTCAACAACAGCCGATTTGTTGCAGGGCACTCCGCTGAACTGCTGGGTGTGGATTTTTCCGAGATGCCCGAGTGGGCACAATTCCAGGGTTATTGGGAAAACCTCGAACTTGATCGTTACATGAACGATGGTGGCATGTATCGCTATCGCCGTTTCGGTAAATTCAAGTGGTATGCGAACGGCAATCGCCTGGAGCAGCAACCCCATGTTCCGTATTCCCAACCGGAGTATTTCAACCCACTGAACGGTGGCATCGACCGGCACTTCGCCCCCGTCACTGCGGAGATGGCCGACAATGAAGTGCTGAAGAAGCTTCTACTGAAACTCGCCAACACCTTCGGTGAAATCGAAGATGTTCAAGGCTGGAAAATCAACACCTATTTCAATCGTATCCTCGCCACTCCAGACATGACGGGATTGCCGGTACCCGAAGGCAAACATCGGGATGGGGTGAAATTCAGTTGTCTGTTCATGGCCGACAGAAGGGGTGTGGTCGGAGGCGAAACGACCCTGGTCGATATCATGCACCAGCAACCTATTTATGTGGGCACGCTGGAAAAGCCTTGTCAGGCACTGCTGTTCAGGGATGACACGGTTTTTCACGATACGACAGCCATTCAGATCAGTAATGGTGCTGCCAGCGGTTATCGCGATCTGCTGGTTATCGAGTTCCACTGACCTATCTCGTCCATTCTTATTAACGTATCTGGGTGAGGGGGTTGTATGCACAGTGCTGAACGTAAGGATACGGCAGTGACGATCAGGGTTTTGCAGAATTACGAATTGCCCATGACGCTGGTGTTGCTGTCGACTTTTTATCCGGATTTGAATAAAGACCTGTTGTTAGAGCGATTGGAAGCTGTCGCCAAGTTGAATTGGCAGTGTGTCGGTGTATTCGAAGGAACTCAGTTGGTGGGCCTGACAGGCTATTGGCTGAATACCCGGATTTACTGCGGCAACTATTTGTATATCGATCACTTCATCATCAAGCCGGGAAACCGATCGCGTGGGGTCGGCGCACAACTGCTCAGCTACGTAAGAGCCTTGGCTGATCATTACCAGTGTGAACAGGTCTGCCTTGATACGTTCGTTACCAATTCGATGGCGCAGTCTTTCTGGACCCGCCACGGTTTTTCAATCGTTGGTTTCCACTACGTCGCCAAATAAATACAAGGAGCGTTATATGCAAAATGAATATTCCCGCGAAGTCATTTACAGTCGAATGATCGGCTTGATCAGCCAGCAAGAACTGGCACTGTTGGCCAGCAAGACAATTGCAGTCCCAGGATGCGGTGGTGTCGGATATACCCACGCGGAGACACTGGTGCGCATGGGCGTTGGCGGGATCAAAATTGCTGATTTCGATACCTTTGGACCGGAAAACTTCAACCGCCAATTTGGCGCAACGACTCATACCGTCGGGCTGAAGAAGGCCGATGTCCTGCGTGAGCGTCTCTTATCGATCAATCCGGCCTTGCGCATTGAGCAGTACAACGGGGTGAGCGCTGAAACAGTCGACGACTTTTTGACCGGCGTAGACATGTTATGTGACGCCATGGACTACTTCGTGATTGAGCCGCGTATTCAGATGTACCAAAAGGCGCGGGAATTGGGTATCCCAGCGGTCGTTTCCTGCCCTATAGGCTTCGGCGGAACGTTGCATCACTTCCACCCGGACTCGATGTCATTCGAAGAATATTTTGCACTGACGCCCGATATGACCGAGACGGAGAAACTGATAAATTTCGGTATAGGCCTCGACCCGCTGCATTTGCACCGTGCCTATCTGGAAGATCCGAAGCTTGATTTCGAGCAACGTAAAGTTGCCTCTCTAAGTTCTGCTTGTTTATTGGCTACAACCCTGACTGCGACTTTTACACTGGCCAAGTTGTTGAATCGGGAAATGTTTTTTAAACCGGTTCCTTATGTATATCAAATTGACTTCATGGCCGGAAAATTTGAAGAGACACTGGTCAGTGACGGTGTAGCAGGACTCAAAAACAGTACTTCAAATAAACCTGAAAAACTGTTGGCATAAAAACGTCACCCTGCGCAGCACAGTAAAGGTGTGATAAAGTTTCAAAACACTCATTATCGTGAATTTTCGTGAACATGAAGCCACTTATTTTTATCGACGGGGAAGCCGGTACGACTGGACTTCAGATACATTCGCGTCTGAACGGTCGCACGGATATTGAGCTTTTGCAGTTGCCCTATGCCGATCGCAAGGACCCGGTAAAAAGGGCTGAAGCACTTAACAGCTGTGATGTAGCGATTCTCTGCCTGCCGGACGATGCCGCTGTTGAAGCGGTGTCGTTTATCGAGAATCCAAAGGTACGTGTACTTGATCCCAGTTCGGCTCACCGCACCACACCCGGTTGGGTGTATGGTTTGCCCGAACTGACTGCAGGCCAGGCTGACATCATCACGACAGCCAAGCGTGTATCCAATCCTGGCTGCTACCCGACAGGCGCTATCGCGCTGTTGCGTCCGCTGACGGAAGCCGGGGTGGTGCCCAAGGACTACCCGGTGAATGTGCATGCCATTTCCGGGTATTCCGGTTCGGGCAAATCACTGATCGACGCCTATGAAATCCCGGATCATCCGCAACACACGGACGCTCCGTACCGCGGTTATGGCCTGAACCTTAACCACAAGCATGTCCCGGAGATGATGTCTGAGGCATTGCTGGATCATCGGCCGATCTTCACGCCTGGCTATGGCAAGTATCGCCAGGGCATCGTCTTGTACGTGCCGCTGCATTTGCGCTTGTTGCCCGCTGGCGCCTCGGTGCAGCAGATCCACGCCTGCCTCAGCAACCATTACGCCAAATCCGAGTTCATCAAGGTTGTTCCGCTGGATCAGGTCAAGACCGTTACGCAACTGGACCCTGAATACCTGAATGACACCAACCGCCTGGACATCTATGTCTTCTCGGATGAGACGTCAGGCCAGGTATTGCTTGCCGCGGTGTACGACAACCTCGGCAAGGGCGCATCAGGCGCCGCAGTACAGAACCTCAATTTGATGTTGAACGGTCAGGTTTGATGCAAGCGAGTCTCCCTGTCACCTGGCAATGTCAGTGGTGGCAGGGCAGATTCAAGCGTTAACCGCTTACAGATAGATGACCTATTCATGTCTCCTCTCAGTTTAAATAGAACCATCGTTCACGGCATGTAACTTTAATAAAGCGCGTGTTGATTTCTCGATAATTAATAGCCGTCTGATTACTGCAAAGTAACCTGGATGTCGGCGCTCGCCTGTAAGACCAATTCAAAACTTTACTTGTCATTACCCAACTTTTTAACAGCCTCTAATCTTATTAAAGGATTAACAGTCAATGGCTATTCTCGCGCAGTTTGATCTGGTCAAACCAAAACATTTAAAATCCGATCCACGCATGGACGGTTTTTATTCTTCTACCGCCTACGTAAATGGTCTAGCCGACGCCCATCCTGGCTTTATATGGCGGGAAGTTGAGGACAATCAACAGCTTCTCGATGAACTATGGGGAGAAGGGTATCTTTATACACTTTCGCTGTGGAAGAGCCCGGCGGCCTTGAAAGATTTCTTGTATAAAACGCCGCACAACGACTTTCGTTTGAGAGGTGCGGAGTGGTTCCTGCCTATCAGCAAACCACGGGTTGTGATGTGGTGGGTGGATGAAGGTCATATTCCGACATTGTACGAAGCCCACCAGCGCTTGCAGTTGCTTTGGGAAATTGGACCTTCGCGCGAAGCGTTTGATTTGAAATCGAGTGAGTCTGCGATTGTTCTGAGTTGAACATTGCCTCGTCCCGCTGTCATGAGTTCAAGGACCAGCGGTTTATTGCTACGAAAGCCCATAAAAAAGGCCCGCTTCCGCGGGCCTTTTTTGTTTCGGCAACACACACCGAATGGCTTGCGCGGATCAGAAATCCAGGTTGGACACCGCCAGCGCATTGCTTTCGATGAAGTCACGGCGAGGTTCGACCGCATCACCCATCAGGGTGTTGAAGATCTGGTCTGCGCCAATGGCGTCTTCGATGGTGACTTTCAGCATGCGGCGCACGCTTGGGTCCATGGTGGTTTCCCACAGCTGATCCGGGTTCATTTCGCCCAGACCTTTGTATCGCTGAATGGTGTGGCGCTTGGTGCTTTCAGCCATCAGCCAGTCGAGGGCTTCCTTGAACTCGGTGACCGCTTTCTTGCGCTCGCCACGCTGGATGTACGCGCCTTCGTCGAGCAGGGTGCTCAGTTGAGCGCCGAGGGTGACGACGGTCTTGTAGTCGTTGCTGCCGAAGAAGTCGCGGTTGAAGGTGACGTAGTTCGACAGGCCGTGGGAGATCAGTTCGACCTCTGGCAGCCACACGCCACGTTCACGGTCTTCACGCAGGCTGGCCTTATAGACCAGACCAGATTTCTCGACGGTACGCAGACGCGCTTCGTACTGGGCCAGCCACTCTTGCATCGCGGCATGGTCGCCGAGCTTTTCAAGGCTCACGGCCGGCAGGTAGATGAAGTGCTCGGTCAGTTCCTGTGGGTACAGGCGCGACAGACGCTTGAGGGTCTTCATCACCATGCGGAAGTCGTTCACCAGACGCTCAAGCGCTTCGCCGGAAATGCCCGGGGCTTCTTCGTTCAGGTGCAGGCTCGCGTCTTCAAGGGCCGACTGCGTCATGTACTCTTCCATGGCGTCGTCGTCTTTGATGTATTGCTCTTGCTTGCCTTTCTTGACCTTGTACAGCGGCGGCTGGGCGATGTAGATGTAGCCACGCTCGATCAGCTCCGGCAACTGACGGAAGAAGAAGGTCAGCAGCAGGGTTCGGATGTGCGAACCGTCGACGTCAGCATCGGTCATGATGATGATGTTGTGATAACGCAGCTTGTCGATGTTGTATTCGTCGCGACCGATGCCGCAGCCCAGTGCGGTGATCAAGGTACCCACTTCCTGGGACGAGATCATCTTGTCGAAACGGGCTTTCTCGACGTTGAGGATCTTGCCCTTCAACGGCAGGATCGCCTGAGTCTTGCGGTTACGTCCCTGCTTGGCAGAGCCGCCCGCGGAGTCACCTTCCACCAGGTACAGTTCGGACAGCGCCGGGTCTTTTTCCTGGCAGTCAGCGAGCTTGCCCGGCAAGCCGGCGATGTCCAGCGCGCCTTTGCGGCGGGTCATCTCACGGGCTTTACGCGCCGCTTCACGGGCACGCGCCGCGTCGATCATCTTGCCGACGACCAGCTTGGCTTCGTTCGGGTTTTCCAGGAGGAAGTCGGAGAAGTACTTGCCCATCTCCTGCTCGACCGCGGTCTTCACTTCGGAAGACACCAGCTTGTCTTTGGTCTGCGAGCTGAACTTCGGATCCGGCACTTTCACCGAGATGATCGCGGTCAGGCCTTCACGGGCATCGTCACCGGTGGTCGCGACTTTGTGCTTCTTCGCCAGACCTTCCTGCTCGATGTAGTTGTTCAGGTTACGCGTCAGGGCCGAACGGAAACCCACCAGGTGAGTACCGCCGTCGCGCTGCGGAATGTTGTTGGTGAAGCACAACAGGTTCTCGTTGAAGCTGTCGTTCCACTGCAGGGCGATTTCCACACCGATGCCATCTTCACGCTGGATGTTGAAGTGGAACACCTGGTTGACCGCAGTCTTGTTGGTGTTCAGGTATTCAACGAACGCACGCAGACCGCCTTCGTATTTGAACAGCTCTTCCTTGCCGCTGCGCTCGTCCTTGAGGACGATGCCGACACCGGAGTTGAGGAAGGACAGTTCACGAATACGCTTGGCCAGGATGTCCCAGCTGAAGTGAATATTCTTGAAGGTGTCAGCCGACGGCTTGAAGTGAATCTGGGTGCCGGTGGTTTCGCTGTCGCCAACGATGGCCATCGGTGCCTGAGGCACGCCGTGGACGTAGGTCTGTTCCCAGATCTTGCCGCTGCGGCGAACGGTCAGAACCAGTTCTTCGGACAGCGCGTTCACTACCGAAACACCTACACCGTGCAGACCGCCGGAGACTTTGTAGGAGTTGTCGTCGAACTTACCGCCAGCGTGGAGGACGGTCATGATGACCTCGGCGGCGGAAACGCCTTCCTCTTTGTGCACGTCTACCGGGATGCCACGGCCGTTGTCTTTAACGGTGATGGACTCATCCGGGTGGATGATGATGCTGATGTCGTCGCAGTGGCCGGCGAGGGCTTCGTCGATCGAGTTGTCGACCACCTCGAACACCATGTGGTGCAGACCGCTGCCATCGTCGGTGTCACCAATGTACATACCGGGACGTTTGCGTACGGCATCCAGGCCTTTCAGCACTTTAATGCTCGTTGAGTCGTACGTATTTTCTTCGCTCAATGCCTTCACTCCCGATGGTCGTGGGTCTGGGTGATACGGCCCTGTTCCACGTGGAACAAAGCGACTGGCGTTTCCGTCTGCCAGCCTTCCCTCAATAATTCGTGATCTACACAGGTGATGAACACCTGGCAGCGTAAGTCTTCCAGCAAGCGGCACAGCGCACGACGGTGGCTCTCGTCCAGCTCGGACGGCAAGTCATCCACCAGATAAATACACTGACCGCGGCGGGCCTGGCTGACCAGATGCCCTTGGGCAATCCGCAGTGCACAGACCACCAACTTCTGCTGACCCCGGGACAAAATGTCCGCGGCGTTGTGTGCACCCAATCTAAGACGCAAATCAGCCCGTTGTGGTCCGGCCTGGGTATGACCCATTTGCTGGTCCCGTTGCACGGAACCGGCCAGTACGGCGCTCAACTCCCGGTCTTTGTCCCAGCCTCGGTAATAGCTGAGCGTCAAACCTTCGAGCTCAACCAGTTCGCTCAAGGTTTGTTCAAAGACTGGTTTCAAGGCTTTGATGTAAGCGCGGCGGTATTCATCGATTTCAGCGCTGGCCTGGCACAGTTCCCTGTCCCAAACCGCTTGCGAAACGGCGTCAAGTGTACCATGCCGCAGCCAGGAGTTTCTCTGGCGCAAGGCCTTCTGCAAACGCTGCCAAGTGGCCATGAAACGCGGCTCAACGTGGAACACGCCCCAGTCGAGAAACTGCCGGCGAATCTTCGGCGCGCCTTCAAGCAGGCGGAAGCTGTCGGGGTTGATCAACTGCAGCGGCAGGATCTCCGCCAGTTGCGCAGCGCTGCGGGCGTTCTGCCCGTCGATGCGAATCTGGAACTCGCCTTGACGATCGCGCGAGATGCCCAAAGCGCTATGGCCACCCTCGGCCAATTCGACCTGACCGAACACGGTACAGGCGAGTTGTTCGTACTGGATGACCGGCAACAGACGCGTGCTACGAAACGAACGGGCAAGCCCCAGCAGATGAATGGCTTCCAGAACACTGGTTTTGCCGCTGCCGTTGGCGCCGTAAAGAATGTTGATGCGGGGGGAGGGGGAGAAGGTCACCGGGTGCAGATTGCGCACCGCGGTGACCGAAACACGACTTAAGGACATCCAGGGTCAGCTGATTACAGACGCATCGGCATGACAACGTAAGCCGAATCGTCGTTGTCGGACTCTTGCACCAGCGCACTGCTGTTGGAGTCGGACAAAATCAGGCGAACCTGCTCGGTGGTCATCACGCCCAACACGTCGAGCAGATAGCTCACGTTAAAGCCGATTTCCAGGGAGCCGCCGTTGTATTCAACGCCGACTTCTTCTTCCGCTTCTTCCTGCTCGGGGTTGTTGGCCTGGATCTTCAACTGACCGCTGGCCAGTTGCAGACGGATACCACGGTACTTCTCGTTGGACAGAATCGCGGTACGGCTGAATGCTTCACGCAGCGCCTGGCGATCGCCGAGTACCAGTTTGTCGCCGCCCTTCGGCAGAACGCGCTCGTAGTCCGGGAATTTGCCGTCGACCAGTTTCGAGGTGAAGGTGAATTCGCCGGTGGTCGCGCGGATATGATGCTGACCCAGGACGATGCTGACGTTGCCGTCGGGCTCGGTGAGCAGCCGTGCCAGTTCGAGAATACCTTTGCGCGGCACGATTACCTGATGGCGATCCGGCTGACCGATATCGGCTTTCATCGAGCACATCGCCAGACGGTGACCGTCGGTGGCCACGGCGCGGATGATGCCTTCAGACACTTCCAGCAGCATGCCATTGAGGTAGTAACGCACGTCCTGCTGAGCCATGGCGAAGCTGGTGCGTTCGATCAAGCGACGCAGTTTGCTTTGCTCGAGGCTGCAAGTCAGCGAGCCCGGACCCTCTTCAACGGTCGGGAAATCGTTGGCTGGCAAAGTCGACAGAGTGAAACGGCTACGGCCAGCCTTCACCACCAGCTTCTGCTCGTCGACCTTGATGTCGATCAGCGCATCGTTGGGCAAGCTTTTGCAGATGTCCATCAGCTTGCGCGCAGGCACGGTGATGGAACCTGTTTCCGCCGGCTCCTCAAGTTGCACACGACCGACCAGCTCGACTTCCAGGTCGGTACCGGTCAGCGACAGCTGCTGGCCTTCGACAACCAGCAGCACGTTGGAGAGTACCGGCAAGGTCTGTCGGCGCTCGACGACGCCTGCGACCAGTTGCAGGGGTTTCAACAGGGCTTCGCGTTGAATGGTGAAATGCATGGTCTAGTCCCTTGCCTTAATAAGCTGCGCTGGTGTTCATCAAGTGGTCAGTGTACGCAGCAGGTTCTTGTAGTCCTCGCGGATGTCCGCGTCGGATTCCTTAAGTTCGTTGATCTTGCGGCAGGCGTGCAACACGGTCGTGTGGTCGCGGCCGCCAAACACATCGCCGATTTCCGGCAGGCTGTGGTTGGTCAGTTCCTTGGACAAGGCCATGGCCACCTGACGCGGACGAGCGACCGAGCGCGAACGGCGCTTGGACAGCAGATCCGAGATCTTGATCTTGTAGTACTCGGCGACGGTGCGCTGAATGTTATCCACAGAGACCAGTTTGTCTTGCAGCGCCAACAGGTCTTTCAGGGATTCGCGAATCAGCTCGATGGTGATGTCGCGGCCCATGAAGTGCGAGTGGGCGATCACGCGTTTCAGCGCGCCTTCCAGCTCACGGACGTTGGAGCGGATACGCTGGGCAATGAAGAACGCGGCATCGTGCGGCAACTCGACTTTGGCCTGGTCGGCCTTCTTCATCAAGATCGCGACGCGGGTTTCCAGCTCCGGCGGCTCGACGGCCACCGTCAGGCCCCAGCCGAAGCGGGATTTGAGGCGCTCTTCAAGGCCTTCGATTTCTTTCGGATAGCGGTCACTGGTGAGAATGACCTGCTGGCCACCTTCAAGCAGGGCGTTGAAGGTGTGGAAAAACTCTTCCTGCGAACGCTCTTTGCGGGCGAAGAACTGAATGTCGTCGATCAGCAAGGCATCCACCGAACGGTAGAAACGCTTGAACTCGTTGATCGCGTTCAGTTGCAGCGCCTTGACCATGTCAGCCACGAAACGCTCGGAATGCAGGTACACGACCTTGGCATTCGGATTCTTCTTTAATAGATGGTTACCCACCGCGTGCATCAAGTGGGTTTTACCCAGACCAACGCCACCATAAAGGAACAGTGGGTTATAGCCATGCTTGGGGTTGTCCGCCACCTGCCATGCCGCCGCGCGGGCGAGCTGGTTGGACTTGCCTTCAACGAAGTTTTCGAAGGTGAAGGTGCGGTTCAGGTAACTGGTGTGCTTGAGCGCACCTTCAACCTGCACGGTGCGCTGTTCGGCACGGACCGGGGCTTGCTGCGAAGCGGCACCGGACATCGGGTCGAAGCTGTCGCGAGACGGTTCATCGCTGACTTCCGGACTTTTCTGCGTCGAGCGCTTGGCCGCCGGAGCTGACGTCTGCGTGGGTGCAGGCGTACTTGCAGGCGCGGCATGGGCCTGGGAAACCTGTGCAGCAGCCAACGGAGCATTCGGTGCGGCACGGGGTGCCGAGCTGCGCTTGCTGCCTATTAATAAGGAGAGCGCCGGCGCCATGCCGTTGCCATGCTCATCCAGCAGTTCAAGGACGCGCCCCAGGTACTTTTCGTTGACCCAGTCCAGCACAAAACGGTTCGGTGCGTAGACGCGCAACTCGTCGCCTTCGGCTTCGACCTGTAGTGGACGGATCCAGGTGTTGAATTGTTGGGCAGGCAGCTCCTCGCGCAAAAGCTCCACGCACTGCTGCCAAAGTTCCACTGACACGGATATCCCCTAAGTTGAAAGCCGGTGAGGCAAAAACAAGCGGCCATTGTAGCGGCGAGCCGTCCACTTATCCACATGCAGGTTGCCCGGTGACCATGATTTATCAATGCGTTAAATCGAAAAAAGGCGACCAACGGTGTGTGAATAAGCTCTGTGGATAACCGCCTCTAAGGGCACTGGACAACTGGGGGTCGAACTCGGTGGATAACCTGCCTGTGGATAACAGGCCATTCCACGCACAGGTTATCCGACAGCGCAGCACAGGCTGAACACGGTTTTCCACTGTAGTTGTCATTCTCTGTACATCACGTAAAACAAGGGCTAATGACACTTATCCACAGAAGACGGTGTGCCTAGCTTTTATAAGCTTTACAGAAAAGCTTTAAATAATTCCCTTCTTTATTTTTATGTATGGCGAGCAGTTGATCAGGCCAACAACACCTCGAGATCTATTTATAAGGAAACGTTGGTTGGAAATTGACCTGAAGGCTTGCTTTCTCTAGAATCCCCGGTCTCTTAAAACGGGGGCCATTCCGGCCCGTTGTGGACGAACCAGGTAACACGACATGAAACGTACTTTCCAACCAAGCACTATCAAACGCGCCCGTACCCACGGTTTCCGTGCTCGCATGGCTACCAAGAACGGCCGTGCAGTCCTGTCGCGTCGTCGCGCCAAAGGTCGTGCGCGTCTGGCAGTTTGATAATCCGGTACTGGAGGTGAGTCAGGACTTCAGTCGGGAAAAGCGTCTGCTTACCCCCCGGCATTTCAAGGCAGTCTTTGACTCCCCTACCGGCAAGGTTCCGGGGAAAAATCTCCTGCTCCTTGCACGCAACAACGATCTTGATCACCCCCGTCTCGGGCTGGTTATCGGGAAAAAGAGCGTAAAGCTCTCCGTTGAGCGCAATCGCCTCAAACGTTTGATGCGCGAATCGTTCCGTCTGCACCAGGATTCACTGGTCGGCTGGGACATCGTTATCGTCGCGCGCAAAGGTCTGGGCGATGTAGAAAACCCCGAATTGATTCAGCATTTCGGCAAGCTCTGGAAGCGTCTGGCACGCAGCAAGCCAGTTCCAGAAGTCAAAACCGAAACTGTAGGGGTAGACAGTCCAGATGCGTAAACTGGCCCTCGTTCCGATCCAGTTTTATCGCTATGCCATTAGTCCTTTAATGGCCAACCACTGTCGTTTCTACCCTAGTTGTTCCTGCTACGCGTTAGAAGCCATCGAAAATCATGGCCTTCTGCGCGGTGGCTGGCTGGCCTTTCGTCGTTTAGGTCGCTGTCATCCGTGGAATCCCGGTGGTTATGACCCGGTTCCACCTATCCCTACCTCCCGTTCTTCTTCGATGGCCGAGTAATCATGGATATCAAACGCACGATCCTGATCGTCGCCCTGGCAATCGTGGCCTACGTTATGGTTCTTAAATGGAACCAGGACTATGGTCAGGCTGCTTTGCCGACTCAGAATGTTGCTTCCAGTACGACTACATCCGGTTTGCCGGACACCGCCACTGGCAATAATGCTGCCGCCAGTGACGATATTCCGCGCGCCGCTAGCGATACCAGCGCACCTGCCGAAACGCCGGTAGCCGCCAGCAAGGATCTGATCCAGATCAAAACCGACGTGCTCGATCTCGCGATCGATCCACAAGGTGGTGATGTTGCTCAACTGACCTTGCCTCTGTATCCACGTCGTCAGGATCGTCCTGATGTTCCGTTCCAGCTGTTCGATAACGGCGGCGAACGTGTTTATCTGGCCCAAAGCGGTCTGATCGGCACCAATGGCCCGGATGCAAACCCGGCCGGTCGTCCGGTCTACTCCTCGGAGAAGAAGACTTATCAACTGGCAGACGGTCAGGACCAACTGGTCGTAGACCTGAAGTTCAGCAAGGACGGCGTCAATTACATCAAGCGTTTCACCCTGAAACGCGGCCTGTACGACGTAGCCGTTTCCTACATTGTGGATAACCAGAGCGCTCAGCCCTGGAACGGCGCAATGTTTGCGCAGTTGAAGCGTGATAACAGCGCTGACCCTTCGTCCACAACCGCTACTGGCACTGCGACTTACCTGGGCGCCGCCCTGTGGACAAGTTCGGAGCCGTACAAAAAAGTGTCCATGAAAGACATGGACAAGGCACAGCTGAAAGAAACCGTCACCGGTGGTTGGGTAGCCTGGCTGCAACACTACTTCGTGACTGCGTGGATTCCGGCCAAGGGCGAAAACAACGTCGTCCAGACCCGTAAAGACAGCAAAGGCAACTACATCATCGGTTACACCGGTCCGACATTGACCGCTGCACCGGGTGCCAAAGTTGAAACCAGCGCTGTGCTGTACGCCGGGCCAAAAAGCCAGGCTGTGCTGAAAGAGTTGTCCCCAGGTCTGGAACTGACCGTCGACTACGGCATTCTGTGGTTCATTGCCCAGCCAATCTTCTGGCTGCTGCAACACATCCACGCCATTGTCGGTAACTGGGGCTGGTCGATCATCTTCCTGACCATGCTGATCAAGGGTCTGTTCTTCCCTCTGTCGGCTGCCAGCTACAAATCGATGGCGCGCATGCGTGCCGTTGCACCAAAACTGGCTGCTCTGAAAGAGCAACATGGCGATGACCGGCAGAAAATGTCGCAAGCCATGATGGAGCTGTACAAGAAAGAGAAGATCAATCCGCTGGGCGGCTGCTTGCCGATCCTCGTGCAGATGCCGGTTTTCCTTTCGCTGTACTGGGTTCTGCTGGAAAGTGTGGAAATGCGCCAGGCGCCGTTCATGCTGTGGATCACTGACCTGTCGATCAAGGATCCGTTCTTCATTCTGCCGATCATCATGGGCGCAACCATGTTTATCCAGCAGCAGCTGAACCCGACTCCTCCGGATCCGATGCAGGCGAAGGTCATGAAAATGATGCCAATCATCTTCACCTTCTTCTTCCTGTGGTTCCCGGCGGGTCTGGTGCTGTACTGGGTTGTGAACAACTGCCTGTCCATCACCCAACAGTGGTACATCACGCGTAAGATCGAACGGGCTACCAAAGCAGCCGCTTGATTTACACTGTGGATAACCACTCAAAACGCCCCCTAGTGGGGCGTTTTGCTATCTGTCATTTTTGTCTGGATTCCGGTTAATGAGCGTACCTCGTGAAACCATCGCCGCTGTCGCCACCGCTCAAGGTCGTGGTGGTGTGGGCATCGTCCGTATTTCCGGGCCGCTGGCCAGCGTTGCAGCCAAAGCTATAAGCGGCCGCGAACTGAAACCGCGTTACGCCCATTACGGGCCGTTTTTCAGTGATGACCAGCAAGTGCTCGATGAAGGTCTGGCGCTGTATTTCCCGGGGCCGAATTCGTTCACTGGCGAAGATGTGCTGGAACTCCAAGGCCACGGTGGGCCGATCGTTCTGGACATGTTGCTCAAGCGCTGCCTGGAACTGGGCTGCCGTCTGGCGCGTCCGGGTGAATTCAGCGAGCGCGCGTTCCTCAATGACAAACTCGACCTGGCCCAGGCCGAGGCGATTGCCGATCTGATCGAGGCAAGTTCGGCACAGGCTGCGCGTAATGCTCTGCGTTCTCTGCAGGGTGCGTTTTCCCAGCGTGTGCATAACTTGACCGAACAACTGATCGGTCTGCGTATCTACGTCGAAGCTGCGATCGACTTCCCGGAAGAAGAAATCGACTTCCTCGCCGATGGCCATGTGCTGAGCATGCTCGACAAAGTCCGTGATGAGTTATCCACAGTACTGCGTGAGGCCGGGCAAGGCGCCTTGCTACGCGACGGTATGACTGTGGTGATTGCCGGTCGTCCAAATGCTGGCAAGTCCAGCCTGTTGAATGCGTTAGCCGGTCGGGAAGCGGCGATCGTCACCGAGATTGCCGGCACCACCCGCGATATTCTGCGCGAACATATCCACATCGATGGCATGCCGCTGCATGTTGTAGATACCGCAGGACTGCGTGACACCGATGATCATGTGGAAAAGATTGGCGTTGAGCGGGCATTGAAGGCTATCGGTGAAGCCGATCGGGTGTTGTTGGTGGTCGATGCAACCGCCCCGGAAGCGCTGGATCCGTTTGCGTTGTGGCCGGAATTCCTCGAAACCCGCCCGGATCCGGCAAAAGTTACCCTGATCCGTAACAAAGCCGACCTGACCGGCGAAGCGATTGTCCTGGAAACCAGCGAAGACGGGCACGTGACGATCAGCCTCAGCGCCAAGTCGGCCGGTGAAGGTCTGGACTTGCTGCGCGATCATCTCAAGGCCTGCATGGGTTACGAGCAAACGTCGGAAAGCAGCTTCAGTGCACGTCGTCGGCATCTGGAAGCCTTGCGCCATGCCAGCGCTGCGCTGGAACACGGCCGCGCTCAGTTGACCCTGGCTGGCGCTGGCGAGTTACTAGCCGAGGATTTACGTCAGGCCCAGCATTCTCTCGGCGAAATCACCGGGGCTTTCAGCTCCGATGATTTGCTGGGACGGATTTTTTCCAGTTTCTGTATCGGTAAATGAAAAAAGGGGCTGTGGACAATTTATCCACAGCCTCTTTTTCGTTTTACCAGTTGTAGGAAACAGTACCGAGCAGGGTGCGATCTTCACCCCAGTAGCAACGGCCAGCGTCGTTGCAGCCTGACACATATTCCTTGTCGAACAGGTTCTTCGCATTCAGGTCGACGCTCCAGTGCGTGTCGATCTGATAGCCGATCGCCGCATCTACCAACGTGACATCGCCGGCATCGAGCTTTCCGTACAGAGAAGGCGAGGTGTAAGCGAAGGCACTGTCGAAATAACGTACACCGCTCCCCACATACAGACCTTTCAGATCGCCATCGAGGAAGCGGTATTTCGCCCAGACCGACGCCTGATTACGTGGCACGCCGGTCATTTGATGGCCTTTGACCAATGACGTCGCGGCATCCTTGGTAATGCGCGCATCGGTGTAGGTATAAGCGGCAGTAACATTGAGGTTCTGGGTCAGGTTGCTGTTCAGTTCCAGCTCCACACCTTTGGAACGGCTTTCGCCGACCTGGCGATAGGTCGCAGTCGTTGAGTCGAAGTAGGTGTCGTCCTTTTTGCGCAGGTCATACACCGACGCGGTGAACGCAGTATCCCAGCCGATCGGTTCGTACTTCAGGCCCACTTCGTATTGGCTGCTGGTGATCGGATCGAGCGGTGCGCCGGCATTGGAAATCTGCTGCACCGGTACGAACGAGGTGGAGTAGCTGACATACGGCGTCATGCCGTTGTCGAACTGGTACATCACGCCGCCCTGATAAGTGAATTTCTTATCCTCGGAGCTGATGTCGCTCGACTGGGCCACCTTGTCGCGGAAATCACTGTCGACCCAATCCTGACGGCCACCGAGCAGGAACAGCCAATGGTCGTACTTGCTCTGGATCTGTGCATAAACCCCTTTCATCTGTTGCTCAAGCAAGGTGTTTTGCACCGCAATCGGCGTGGTCGGGTCGCGCAGGTAAACCGGGTTATACACATCGATCGGCCCGACGATGCCGGCGTTCCAGTCCTGATTGAACGAAGTCCGGTCATAGCTGGCGCCGAACAACACGGTGTTCTCCAGACTGCCGACCTGGAATTTGCCTTCCAGTTGGTTATCCAGCGAATACACCATCGATTTGTTGTAGCGATCGTAGGCCATCATGTTCAGGCGTGTGCCGAAACCGGCATTGTTGAGGTTGCCCGGCCAGGTTTCGTGACGGTTGATACGCGATTGCAGGTAGCGCGAGTTCTGGCGGAACTGCCAGTCGTCGTTGAATGAGTGGCTGAATTCGTAACCGGTGTTCCAGGTTTCCCGCTCGAAAGTGTTCCAGTCCGGGTCGCCGAGCAGGGTGCCTTTGGCTAACTTGCCGTTAGGGTTGGTCAGCAACGTCCCGGCGGCCGGTAGGCCAAGTTCCATGTTGGTGTGATCCTTCTGGTAGTTGGCCAGCAGGGTCAGCGTGTTGTAATCGTCGAAATTCAGGGTCAGGGAGGGTGCGATGTAGATCCTGTCGTCCGGAACATGATCGGTCTGGGTGTCCGACTTGCGCCCGAGCATCACCACTCGCCCAAGTACGTTGCCGCTGTCATTGAGCGGGCCGGAGACATCAACTCCGATCTGCCGGCGATTGTTCGAGCCGTACCCCAATTGCACTTCGCCTTGTGGCGCGGCGGTCGGGCGTTTGCTGACCAGATTGACCAGACCGCCGGGAGCGTTTTCCCCGTAAAGAAGAGAAGACGGGCCGCGGAAAATCTCCACTCGCTCAAGACCGTAAGGCTCGGTGCTGGTGTCATAGCGGTTGCCCTGTACGCGTAGTCCATCGCGCAACAGACCGTAGCCGTAATCGGTGGCGTTGAATCCGCGAATGTAGAACAGGTCTCCTGCCAGACTGTCGCCGGCGGCGAACGGTGGGGCAAAGATCCCCGGCACGTAGCCTAGTACTTCAGTCAGCGTCTGAGATTTCTGATCTTTCATGCGTTGAGCGGTGACGACTGACACCGAGCGCGGCGTTTCCGACAACGGCGTACTGGTTTTCGTACCGATTCGACTGTTCTGCGCCTTGTAACCGACGTCGGCGGCGTAATCCAGATTCATCGGGTTGGCCAACTGACCATTGATGTTGGTCGGAGCCAGCTCCAGCGAATCACCGTTCGGCAGCGCCTGCAGAATGTAGCTGCCCGGTGCCTGCGGTATGGCTTGCAAACCCGAGCCCTGTAGCAGTTGGGCGAATCCCTGGTCGACGGTGAAGCTGCCGTTCAACCCGGCACTGCGCAAGCGGCTGGTCTGTTGCGGCGAGAACGACAGAATCACGTTGGCGGCCGAGGCGAACTGGCTCAGTGCATTGTCCAGCGGGCCCGTTGCAATCGCATAACGCTGGGTGGGCGATGCAGCGACGGCGTTATGGCTGATCACCAGACAGGACGCGGCGCTGGTCATCAGCAGGCTGTAAGCAATGCAGTGGTAGGAAAAACGCTGACGAAATGTGGGAAGACGCATGTGTGGATAAGCCCTGAAGATGGCAAAGAGCCGCGTTTATCGCGATTACCTGTAGGGCCGGGTCAGGGCAAAAAAAGATAACCCTGTTTGCGATTTATTTTCCCCAGGTGAAATTTCGTTCAAGCGTTGTGGCTGATCGAGACCCAGTAACGAGTGAAATAGCGCACGTTGATCGGCAGCGAGGCCTGAAGATTGGCCAGGACAGCGTCCGTTGAATTGAGGCGGAATGTCCCGGAAACCCGCAGCTCCCGGGCACGCGCGTCGCAATGCAAAACTCCGCTGCGATAACGGCCCAATTCTTCAATCACATCGCCCAAGCGTGCATCGAGAACGATCAGTTGGCCGTTGATCCACGCCACTTCCGAGGGTTTGAATGGATGAATGAGCCCTATGTGCTGACGATCAAAATCAGCGCCTTCGCCTGCCTGCAAGATTTTTGCGGCCGTTGAAGTATTACCGGGCTGAACACTGACCCGGTCTTCCAGCACTCCAACACGGGTTGAGCTCGATAACTGGTGAACGGAGAAACGAGTGCCCAATGATTGAATCCGGCCATCCCGGGTTTCGACGAAAAAGGGCCGTTGATCACCCAGCTTTCCGGTTTGAATGAGGATCTCGCCGGAGCGCAGGCGAATCAGCCGCTGTGCTTTATCGAAAGAGACATCAATAGCGGTATCGGTGTTGAGTTGAATCTGGCTGCCATCCGCCAATGTGATATTGCGACGCTGGCCAACGCCGGTTTTATAGTCGGCCCAGACATTTCCCAAGGAAGTGTGTTGCTGAACATTCCAGCCTACAAACCCCGTTCCCGCTGCGAGCAGCAACAATTTCAGCACTTGGCGACGTTGCTGACCGGTATTTAATGCGCGACGTTTCAGATCCTGAGGCAGAGTGCCGAGATGGCGCTGCAGTTGTTCCATCTGATTCCACGCCGCCAGATGCGCCGGGTCGCTATCTATCCACAGCTGCCAGGCCTTCTGTTCGGCGAGCGTTGGCGGATCTGCCTGAAACTGCACATACCAACCGGCGGCCGCTTCGAAGATCTGGCAATTGGGGGCGATGGCCATCAACGTTGCGCCATGATCAGGGCACATTCCGTCAGCGCGCGGATCATGTGCTTCTTCACCGTGGTCAGCGAAACCTTCAGCTGCAAAGCGATCTGTTGATAAGTCAGGCCATCGATCTGCGACAGCATAAAGATTTTTTGGCTTCTGGCGCCGAGCCCGGACAAGGCTTTATCCACAGCGACGAGGGTTTCGATGATCAGCGCCTTGTCTTCCTCGCCGATGGCAGTGGCTTCCGGTCGAGCCGCCAGGGTCTGCAAATAAGCGGCTTCGATGGCCTGTCTTCTATAACGATCAATGACCAGACCGCGTGCAATGGTCGCCAGATAATCCCGTGGCTCGCGAATCTGTGCGGCATTGCGCGCTGCCAGAATCCGCACGAACGTGTCATGCGCGACATCGGCGGCATCGCAGGCGTCATGCAGTTTTCCCTTGAGCCACCCGTATAGCCACGAATGGTGTTGCTCGTAGATTTTCTCGATCGCAGCAGTGTGGGCGGGTAGGGACATGGGAAAAGTGGACGAGTTAATGATAATGCCTATTATTAGCCTCTGTTACGTTCTCTCACAATAGCCCTCGCACTTCCCTCCATCAGCTTATTTGTCGCCAGAGAACCCTCGTTGGCGATTTTTTTGCGTCCCGAATACGCCGTTTTATCGATTTTCAGTGGATTAAGCCCTGTGAATAACTGCCACTAAGGGCAGTTGATAACAGGGGTTCAAAACTGGAGATAACCCCCTCTGTGGATAACAACCCCTTTCATCCACAGGCTTACACCGGTTATCCAAGGCCCTTATTGGTACATGAGCACAGGGTTTTGAAACTCTGTACACATTGAATATAAAGGCTTACATCAATCTATCCACAGAAAGGATGCTCAGTAAGAATAAACATAAAAACAAAGGTTTTATAAATTTCTCTCTTTTTTATTCTTTTAACCTCGAGTTCTCCACAGCTGGTTAAATTTTGTGCAAAGGGTTCTTTAGGAAGGTCGAAGTCCCTATACTTGTCGACCAGGTCCAGAAACCTGATCTCAAACTATTCCTGAATTACCTACTTAAGCAGGCACGAGGTGCGTGGTGGATTTCCCTTCCCGTTTTGAAGTGATCGTCATCGGCGGCGGTCATGCCGGTACCGAGGCAGCACTGGCCTCAGCACGTATGGGGGCAAAAACCCTGTTGCTGACGCATAACGTGGAAACCCTCGGTGCCATGAGTTGCAACCCGGCCATCGGTGGCATTGGCAAAAGCCATCTGGTCAAGGAAATCGATGCCCTCGGCGGCGCGATGGCCATGGCTACCGATTTGGGTGGCATCCAGTTTCGCGTGTTGAACAGCCGCAAAGGTCCAGCCGTACGGGCAACCCGTGCGCAAGCTGACCGGATTCTGTACAAAGCCGCTGTCCGCGAAATTCTGGAAAACCAGCCGAACCTGTGGATATTTCAACAGGCTGCTGATGACCTGATCGTCGAGCAGGAACAAGTCCGTGGTGTTGTCACGCAAATGGGTTTGCGTTTCTTCGCCGATTCCGTGGTGTTGACCACCGGTACGTTCCTCGGCGGACTTATCCACATCGGTTTGCAGAATTTTTCCGGCGGTCGCGCCGGCGATCCTCCGTCGATCGCGCTGGCCCATCGTCTGCGTGAGATGCCACTGCGTGTCGGTCGCCTGAAAACCGGTACACCGCCGCGTATCGACGGCAAGTCTGTAGATTTCTCGGTGATGACCGAGCAACCCGGCGATACGCCGATCCCGGTGATGTCGTTCATGGGCAACAAAGAACAGCATCCTCGCCAGGTCAGCTGCTGGATTACCCACACCAACGCCCGTACCCACGAAATCATCGCGGCGAACCTCGACCGTTCGCCGATGTATTCCGCTGCCGGAGAAATCGAAGGCATTGGCCCGCGCTATTGCCCGTCGATCGAAGACAAGATCCACCGCTTTGCCGACAAGGAAAGCCATCAGGTGTTTATCGAACCGGAAGGTTTGACCACCCATGAGCTGTATCCGAACGGGATATCCACAAGCTTGCCGTTCGACGTGCAATTGCAGATCGTGCAATCGATCCGCGGCATGGAAAACGCGCACATCGTGCGTCCGGGTTATGCGATCGAGTACGACTACTTCGATCCGCGCGACCTGAAGTACAGCCTGGAAACCAAAGTCATCGGCGGTCTGTTCTTCGCCGGGCAAATCAACGGCACCACCGGCTACGAAGAAGCCGGCGCCCAGGGTTTGCTCGCTGGCGCCAACGCCGCACTGCGCGCCAAGGGCAAAGAAGCCTGGTGCCCACGTCGCGATGAAGCGTACATCGGTGTGTTGGTCGACGACTTGATCACCCTCGGCACCCAAGAGCCGTACCGCATGTTCACTTCCCGTGCCGAGTACCGCCTGATTCTGCGCGAGGACAACGCCGACCTGCGTCTGACCGAAAAAGGTCGCGAGCTCGGTCTGGTCGATGACGCGCGTTGGGCGGCCTTCTGCAAGAAACGCGAAAGCATCGAGCTGGAAGAGCAACGCCTGAAAAGCACCTGGGTTCGTCCGAATACGCAGCAGGGCGATGCGATTGCCGAGAAATTCGGCACACCGCTGACCCACGAATACAACTTGCTCAACCTCTTGAGTCGTCCGGAAATCGACTACGCTGGTCTGGTCGAAGTGACCGGCAACGGCGCCGAAGATCCACAGGTCGCCGAGCAGGTTGAAATCAAGACCAAGTACGCCGGTTACATCGACCGTCAACAGGACGAAATCGCCCGTCTGCGCGCCAGTGAAGACACGAAATTGCCTCTGGATATCGATTACACCAACATTTCCGGTCTCTCCAAGGAGATCCAGAGCAAGCTCGGCGCGACTCGTCCAGAGACGTTGGGCCAGGCTTCTCGGATCCCGGGTGTGACCCCGGCAGCGATTTCGCTATTGATGATTCATTTGAAAAAACGCGGCGCGGGCCGTCAGTTGGAGCAAAGCGCTTGAGTTCTAAGGTCACTTCGCAACACGCCGAAGAGTTATCCACAGGAGCCCGCGAGCTCGGTGTCAATCTCACTGAAACCCAGCACGAATTGCTGCTGGGTTATCTGGCCCTGTTGATCAAATGGAACCAGGCCTACAACCTGACCGCCGTGCGCGATCCGGACGAAATGGTTTCGCGGCACTTGCTCGATAGTCTGAGCGTGATGTCGTTCATCGAACACGGTCGTTGGCTCGATGTCGGCAGCGGCGGCGGCATGCCGGGAATCCCGTTGGCGATTCTGTATCCAGACTCGCAAGTGACCTGCCTGGACAGCAACGGCAAGAAAACCCGCTTCCTCACCCAGGTCAAACTCGAGCTCAAACTGGATAACCTGCAAGTTATCCACAGTCGCGTCGAAGCGTTCCAGCCTGCACAGCCGTTCAACGGGATCATTTCCCGGGCGTTCAGCAGCATGGAAAACTTTACCCACTGGACTCGCCACCTCGGCGATGCCGATACACGCTGGCTGGCAATGAAGGGCGTTCATCCGGCCGATGAGCTGGTAGCATTGCCGGCAGACTTCAAACTCGATAGCGAACACGCCCTGGCCGTACCCGGTTGCCAAGGCCAACGCCATCTGCTGATACTGCGCCGCACGGCATGATTGGGAACACAAGCAAGAATGGCTAAGGTATTCGCGATAGCGAACCAGAAGGGTGGTGTGGGCAAGACCACCACCTGCATCAACCTCGCAGCATCCCTGGTCGCGACCAAGCGCCGGGTGTTGTTGATCGATCTCGATCCACAGGGCAACGCCACCATGGGTAGCGGTGTGGATAAACACGGCCTGGAAAACTCGGTCTACGACCTGCTGATCGGCGAATGCGATCTGGCCCAGGCCATGCACTATTCCGAGCATGGCGGTTATCAACTGCTGCCAGCCAACCGCGATTTGACGGCGGCCGAAGTGGTGCTGCTGGAAATGCAGATGAAGGAAAGCCGTCTGCGCAGCGCGCTGGCGCCGATCCGTGAAAACTACGATTACATTTTGATTGACTGCCCGCCGTCGCTGTCGATGCTCACGCTGAATGCATTGGTCGCCGCTGACGGGGTGATTATCCCCATGCAGTGCGAGTACTTTGCGCTCGAAGGTCTCAGCGACCTTGTGGATAACATCAAGCGCATCGCCGAACTGCTGAATCCGAACCTGAAAGTCGAAGGTTTGCTGCGCACGATGTACGACCCGCGCCTGAGCCTGATGAACGACGTCTCGGCGCAGCTCAAGGAACACTTCGGCGAGCAGCTGTATGACACGGTGATTCCGCGCAACATCCGCCTGGCCGAAGCGCCGAGCTACGGCATGCCGGCGCTGGCGTACGACAAGCAATCGCGTGGCGCCCTGGCTTATCTGGCCCTGGCTGGCGAGATGGTTCGTCGTCAGCGCAAAAATTCACGCATCGCCGCCGCTCAGGCAACTTAAGGAATCCCCATGGCCGTCAAGAAACGAGGTCTCGGACGTGGACTGGATGCACTCCTGAGTGGTCCGACCGTCAGCGCGCTGGAAGAACAAGCTGCGCAGGCTGACACCCGTGAGTTGCAACACCTGCCGCTGGATCTGCTGCAGCGTGGCAAATACCAGCCGCGCCGGGACATGGATCCGCAGGCGCTGGAAGAACTGGCGCTGTCGATCAAGGCTCAAGGCGTGATGCAGCCGATCGTGGTACGCCCGATTGGCGGTGGTCGCTTTGAAATTATCGCCGGTGAACGCCGCTGGCGCGCGAGCCAGCAAGCCGGGCAGGAAACCATCCCGGCGATGGTGCGCGACGTACCGGATGAAACCGCGATCGCCATTGCGCTGATCGAGAACATCCAGCGTGAAGATCTCAACCCGATCGAAGAAGCGGTGGCCCTGCAGCGTTTGCAGCAGGAGTTCCAGCTGACTCAGCAACAGGTCGCCGAGGCTGTGGGTAAGTCCCGCGTCACTGTGGCTAACCTGTTGCGGCTTATTGCACTGCCGGAAGTCATCAAGACCATGCTGTCCCACGGCGACCTGGAAATGGGTCATGCCCGTGCTTTGCTCGGTCTGCCGGACAATCAGCAGGTGGAAGGGGCGCGACATGTTGTCGCACGCGGCCTCACCGTGCGCCAAACTGAAGCACTGGTTCGTCAGTGGTTGAGTGGCAAACCGGAGCCTGTGGAATCGACCAAACCCGACCCGGATATCGCCCGTCTCGAACAGCGTCTGGCCGAGCGCCTAGGCTCTGCGGTGCAGATTCGCCACGGCAAGAAGGGAAAGGGTCAGTTGGTGATCGGTTATAACTCGCTCGATGAGCTTCAAGGTGTGCTCGCACACATCCGCTGAAACATTTCCTCATGTAGCGCGCAGTCGGAAATCACTACCTGACAGTTGAATAGGGGCAGAACCGCCCCTATACTCTGCGCGCATTTTGTCGGCACAAATTATGCCAAGTTATTGAATTCTGGCAGCCGACCATTGGAGAGCAATAGTGATGGAAACCCGCAAGCCAAACCGCCTGCCGTTCCATCGCCTGGCGGTTTTTCCGGTGTTGATGGCTCAATTTGTCATTTTGCTCATTGCCGCTTTGGCGCTCTGGCAATGGCACGGAGTCGTTGCCGGATACTCGGGACTTTGCGGAGGCCTGATAGCCTTGCTGCCCAATGTTTATTTCGCTCACAAGGCATTTCGGTTTTCCGGCGCCCGAGCAGCCCAGTCCATCGTCCGGTCATTTTATGCCGGCGAGGCAGGCAAACTGATTTTGACGGCAGTGCTCTTTGCACTGGTGTTTGCAGGTGTGAAGCCACTGGCGCCGATAGCTGTATTCGGCGTGTTCGTGCTGACTCAGTCGGTCAGCTGGTTCGCTCCCCTGCTGATGAGAACAAGACTTTCGAGACCTTAGGGCGTTTGAGGCAACCATGGCAGAAACAACCGCTTCGGGCTATATCCAGCACCACTTGCAGAACCTGACCTTCGGTCAGCTACCTAACGGCGGCTGGGGCTTTGCCCATACCGCAGCAGAAGCCAAAGAAATGGGCTTCTGGGCTTTCCACGTCGATACCCTCGGCTGGTCGGTCGCGTTGGGTCTGATCTTCGTACTTCTTTTCCGCATGGCGGCAAAGAAAGCGACTTCGGGTCAGCCGGGTGCTTTGCAGAACTTCGTTGAAGTATTGGTCGAATTCGTCGATGGCAGCGTGAAAGACAGCTTCCATGGCCGTAGCCCGGTGATTGCACCGCTGGCACTGACCATCTTCGTCTGGGTGTTCCTGATGAACGCCGTCGACCTGGTACCGGTCGACTGGATTCCTCAGCTGGCCATCCTGATCACCGGCGACCACCACATCCCGTTCCGCGCCGTGTCGACCACCGACCCGAACGCGACCCTGGGCATGGCGTTCTCGGTTTTCGCACTGATCATTTTCTATAGCATCAAGGTCAAGGGCTTCGGCGGCTTCATCGGCGAACTGACCCTGCACCCGTTCGGCAGCAAGAACATCTTTGTTCAAGCCCTGCTGATCCCGGTGAACTTCCTGCTGGAATTCGTGACCCTGATCGCCAAACCGATCTCTCTGGCTCTGCGTCTGTTCGGCAACATGTATGCCGGCGAGCTGGTGTTCATTCTGATCGCTGTGATGTTCGGCAGCGGCCTGCTCTGGCTGAGCGGCCTGGGCGTTGTTCTGCAGTGGGCGTGGGCTGTGTTCCACATCCTGATCATCACGCTGCAGGCGTTCATCTTCATGATGCTGACCATCGTCTACCTGTCGATGGCGCACGAAGAAAACCATTAAGACCAGTCTCGACTAGTCTGATGTCCTTCCCGGTCAAACGGGAAGGGGCTCTTCACAGGGCACCTGAAACGATTTGTTTTACCGCTTTAATCTAAAAAACCTAAACCATACGACGTAAAAGTCGGGAGGAAAGATGGAAACTGTAGTTGGTCTAACCGCTATCGCTGTTGCACTGTTGATCGGCCTGGGCGCACTGGGTACCGCAATTGGTTTCGGCCTGCTGGGCGGCAAGTTCCTGGAAGGCGCAGCGCGTCAGCCAGAAATGGTTCCAATGCTGCAAGTTAAAATGTTCATCGTTGCCGGTCTGCTCGACGCCGTAACCATGATCGGTGTTGGTATCGCTCTGTTCTTCACCTTTGCGAACCCGTTCGTTGGTCAGATCGCTGGCTAATTACCCGGATTTTTCCGAGTAATTTGATGTGATGGACAACGTAACTGCGAGGTGTTGGCGTGAACATTAATGCGACCCTGATTGGCCAGTCCGTTGCGTTCCTGATTTTTGTACTGTTCTGCATGAAGTATGTATGGCCTCCGGTCATCGCTGCTCTGCACGAACGTCAAAAGAAGATCGCTGATGGTCTGGACGCTGCCAGCCGTGCAGCTCGCGACCTGGAGTTGGCCCAAGAAAAAGCGGGTCAGCAACTGCGCGAAGCGAAAGCTCAGGCAGCTGAAATCATCGAGCAAGCCAAGAAACGCGGTAACCAGATTGTCGAAGAGGCCGTTGAAAAGGCCCGTGTCGACGCTGACCGTGTGAAGGTTCAGGCTCAAGCCGAGATCGAACAGGAACTGAACAGTGTCAAAGACAAGCTGCGCGCCCAAGTGGGTATGCTGGCTGTCGGCGGCGCCGAGAAGATCCTGGGTGCCACAATCGATCAAAACGCGCACGCAGAGCTGGTTAACCAACTGGCTGCTGAAATCTAAGCGAGGGCGATCATGGCAGAACTGACCACGTTGGCCCGACCTTACGCTAAGGCGGCCTTCGAGCACGCTCAGGCCCACCAGCAACTGGCCAATTGGTCAGCCATGCTCGGCCTGGCTGCAGCGGTGTCACAAGATGACACCATGCAGCGCGTGCTCAAGGCCCCGCGACTGACGAGCGCAGAAAAGGCCGCCACGTTTATTGACGTGTGCGGCGACAAGTTTGATGCCAAGGCACAGAACTTCATCAATGTCGTTGCCGAAAACGACCGTCTCCCGCTTCTGCCGGAGATTGCCGCTCTTTTCGACCTGTACAAGGCCGAACAAGAGAAGTCGGTAGACGTTGAAGTGACCAGTGCTTTTGCATTGAACCAAGAACAGCAAGACAAACTCGCCAAGGTTCTCAGTGCACGACTCAACCGGGAAGTGCGCCTGCAAGTTGCGGAGGATGCTGCCCTTATAGGTGGTGTCGTCATCCGCGCCGGCGACCTGGTTATCGATGGCTCGATTCGCGGCAAAATCGCGAAACTTGCCGAAGCATTGAAATCTTGAGTTTGAAGGGGCAGCAGAGCAATGCAGCAACTCAATCCTTCCGAAATAAGTGAAATTATCAAGGGCCGCATCGACAAGCTCGATGTGACCTCCCAAGCCCGTAACGAAGGCACTGTCGTCAGCGTATCTGACGGCATCGTGCGGATTCACGGTCTGGCCGACGTTATGTACGGCGAGATGATCGAGTTTCCGGGCGGCGTCTACGGTATGGCCCTCAACCTGGAGCAAGACTCCGTAGGTGCCGTTGTACTGGGCGCTTACCAGTCTCTGGCTGAAGGCATGAGCGCCAAGTGCACCGGCCGCATCCTCGAAGTTCCTGTTGGTAAGGAACTGCTGGGTCGCGTAGTCGACGCACTGGGTAACCCTGTTGACGGCAAAGGTCCACTGGGCAACACCGAGACCGACGCGGTCGAGAAAGTTGCTCCGGGCGTGATCTGGCGTAAGTCGGTAGACCAGCCTGTACAGACTGGCTACAAGGCTGTCGATGCCATGATCCCTGTCGGCCGTGGCCAGCGTGAGCTGATCATCGGTGACCGTCAGATCGGTAAAACCGCTCTGGCGATCGACGCGATCATCAACCAGAAAGACAGCGGCATTTTCTGCGTCTACGTAGCCATCGGTCAGAAGCAATCGACCATCGCCAACGTGGTTCGCAAGCTGGAAGAAAACGGCGCCCTGGCCAACACGATCATCGTGGCTGCCAGTGCTTCGGAATCTCCTGCGCTGCAATTCCTGGCACCGTACTCCGGTTGCACCATGGGTGAATTCTTCCGCGACCGCGGTGAAGACGCGCTGATCGTTTATGACGATCTGTCCAAGCAAGCAGTGGCTTACCGCCAGATTTCCCTGCTGCTGCGCCGTCCACCAGGCCGTGAAGCTTACCCAGGCGACGTGTTCTATCTCCACTCCCGTCTGCTGGAGCGCGCATCCCGCGTTTCGGAAGAATACGTAGAGAAGTTCACCAACGGCGCAGTGACCGGCAAAACCGGTTCCCTGACCGCACTGCCGATCATCGAAACCCAGGCTGGCGACGTTTCCGCGTTCGTTCCGACCAACGTGATTTCCATCACCGACGGTCAGATCTTCCTGGAATCGGCCATGTTCAACTCGGGCATCCGCCCTGCAGTGAACGCCGGTGTTTCGGTATCCCGTGTGGGTGGTGCCGCTCAGACCAAGATCATCAAGAAGCTCTCCGGTGGTATCCGTACCGCTCTGGCTCAGTACCGTGAACTGGCGGCATTCGCCCAGTTCGCTTCTGACCTGGACGAAGCGACCCGTAAGCAACTTGAGCATGGTCAGCGCGTTACCGAGCTGATGAAGCAGAAGCAATACGCACCAATGTCGATCGCTGACATGGCGCTGTCGCTGTATGCCGCTGAGCGTGGGTTCCTGACTGACATTGAAATCGCCAAGATCGGCAGCTTCGAACAAGCGCTGATCGCTTTCTTCAACCGCGATCACGCCGATTTGATGGCCAAGATCAACGTTAAAGGTGACTTCAATGACGAAATCGACGCTGGCATGAAAGCCGGTATCGAGAAGTTCAAGGCCACCCAAACCTGGTAAGCCGCAGCGGGAGCCGCGAGGCTCCCGCTTGCTAACCTGATAGGTGTTACATGGCAGGCGCAAAAGAGATTCGCAGTAAGATTGCGAGCATCAAAAGCACGCAAAAGATTACCAGCGCCATGGAAAAAGTGGCGGTCAGCAAAATGCGCAAGGCACAAATGCGCATGGCTGCTAGCCGTCCTTATGCGGAGCGTATCCGCCAGGTTATTGGGCATCTGGCCAACGCCAACCCGGAATACCGCCACCCGTTCATGATCGACCGCGAAATCAAGCGCGTTGGTTATGTTGTGGTGAGCAGTGACCGTGGTCTGTGCGGCGGCTTGAATACCAACCTGTTCAAGGCCCTGGTCAAGGACATGGCGGTAAACCGCGAAAACGGCGTCGAGATTGATCTGTGTGTTGTGGGTAGCAAGGGTGCGGCCTTTTTCCGTAACTTCGGCGGTAACGTCGTTGCAGCTATCAGCCACCTGGGTGAAGAGCCGTCGATCAATGATCTGATCGGCAGCGTCAAGGTGATGCTGGATGCCTACCTGGACGGCCGTATTGACCGCCTGTCCGTGGTGTCCAACAAGTTCATCAACACCATGACGCAACAGCCTACCGTGGAGCAATTGATTCCACTGGTGGCCACCCCGGATCAGGATCTCAAGCACCACTGGGACTATCTCTACGAACCGGATGCCAAAGAGCTGCTTGACGGCTTGATGGTCCGCTACGTTGAGTCGCAGGTCTACCAGGCGGTGGTCGAGAACAACGCGGCTGAACAAGCTGCGCGGATGATCGCGATGAAGAACGCTACCGACAACGCCGGTGATTTGATCAGCGATTTGCAGCTGATCTACAACAAGGCGCGTCAGGCTGCGATCACCCAAGAGATCTCGGAAATCGTCGGCGGCGCTGCCGCGGTTTAACGGTTCAAATATTCAGAGGATCCAGCTATGAGTAGCGGACGTATCGTTCAAATCATCGGCGCCGTTATCGACGTGGAATTTCCACGCGACAGCGTACCGAGCATCTACAACGCTTTGAAAGTCAAAAGCGATGCCGGCACCACTCTGGAAGTTCAGCAGCAGCTGGGCGACGGCGTGGTTCGTACCATTGCGATGGGTTCCACCGAGGGCTTGAAGCGCGGTCTGGAAGTTACCGATTCTGGCGCAGCCATCTCCGTACCGGTCGGTAAAGCGACCCTGGGCCGGATCATGGACGTCCTCGGTAACCCGATCGACGAAGCTGGCCCGATCGACACCGAAGAGCGTTGGGGCATTCACCGTCCAGCGCCTTCGTTCGCTGAACAGGCAGGCGGCAACGACCTGCTGGAAACCGGCATCAAGGTTATCGACCTGGTTTGCCCGTTTGCCAAAGGCGGTAAAGTCGGTCTGTTCGGTGGTGCCGGTGTAGGCAAAACCGTAAACATGATGGAACTGATCCGTAACATCGCCATCGAGCACAGCGGTTATTCCGTGTTCGCCGGTGTGGGTGAGCGTACTCGTGAGGGTAACGACTTCTACCACGAGATGAAGGACTCCAACGTTCTGGACAAAGTGGCACTGGTTTACGGTCAGATGAACGAGCCGCCGGGTAACCGTCTGCGCGTAGCACTGACCGGCCTGACCATGGCCGAGAAGTTCCGTGACGAAGGTAACGACGTTCTGCTGTTCGTCGACAACATCTATCGTTACACCCTGGCCGGTACTGAAGTATCCGCACTGCTGGGCCGTATGCCTTCGGCAGTAGGTTACCAGCCGACTCTGGCTGAAGAGATGGGCGTTCTGCAAGAACGTATCACTTCGACCAAAGAAGGTTCGATCACCTCGATCCAAGCGGTATACGTACCTGCGGATGACTTGACCGACCCATCGCCAGCGACCACCTTCGCCCACTTGGACGCCACCGTCGTTCTGTCCCGTGACATCGCTTCCCTGGGTATCTACCCAGCGGTAGATCCACTGGATTCGACTTCGCGCCAACTGGACCCGAACGTAATCGGCCAGGACCACTACGACACCGCTCGCGGCGTTCAGTACGTTCTGCAACGTTACAAAGAACTGAAGGACATCATCGCGATCCTGGGTATGGACGAGCTGTCGGAAGCCGACAAGCAGTTGGTAAACCGTGCTCGTAAGATCCAGCGCTTCTTGTCGCAGCCGTTCTTCGTGGCTGAAGTCTTCACCGGTGCTTCGGGTAAATACGTTTCCCTGAAAGACACCATTGCTGGCTTCAAAGGCATCCTCAACGGTGACTACGACCACCTGCCAGAACAAGCGTTCTACATGGTTGGCGGCATCGAAGAAGCGATCGAGAAAGCCAAGAAACTGTAATCCCGGCGCCCGGCAACGGGCGCTCATTTAGGTTGAGGCAATCAGATGGCTATGACAGTCCATTGCGATATCGTCAGCGCGGAAGGGGAAATCTTTTCCGGCCTGGTCGAGATGGTGATTGCGCACGGTGCACTGGGTGATCTTGGTATCGCTCTGGGTCACGCGCCGCTGATCACTAATCTGAAGCCAGGTCCGATCCGCCTGATCAAGCAAGGCGGGGAAGCCGAGGTGTTCTACATCTCCGGTGGTTTCCTCGAGGTTCAGCCGAACATGGTCAAGGTGCTTGCCGATACCGTGCAACGCGCCGCCGACCTGGATGAAGCTCAAGCCCAGGCAGCTCTCAAGGCTGCCGAAGCTGCTCTGCACGAGAAGAGCGCAGATTTCGACTACGGAGCTGCGTCCGCACGTCTGGCCGAGGCTGCAGCTCAGCTGCGCACCGTCCAGCAGATCCGCAAGAAGTTTGGCGGTTAATCCGTCAGCCGCTTGTTGTGCGATTGATAAAAAAGGGTAGCCTCGGCTACCCTTTTTTCTTTTCCGAATTTCCGAAACCCGGTCGCAGTTGCTGACCACCCAGGATTGGTAGCCAGTCATGTCTCTTGAAATCGTTATCCTCGCGGCCGGTCAAGGCACTCGTATGCGCTCGGCTTTGCCGAAAGTGCTGCACCCGATTGCCGGTAATTCCATGCTGGGCCATGTTATCCACAGCGCTCGGCAACTCGACCCACAACGCATTCATGTGGTGATCGGCCATGGCGCCGACGTGGTGCGTGAACGTCTGGCCGCTGACGATCTGAATTTCGTCCTGCAGGACAAGCAACTCGGCACCGGCCACGCCACCGCTCAAGCGGTGCCGTTCATTACTGCCGACACCGTGCTGATCCTCTATGGGGATGTACCGCTGATCGAAGTCGAAACCCTGCAGCGTCTGCTCAAGCACGTCGTGCCTGGGCAGATGGGTTTGCTCACCGTCGAACTGGAAGACCCGACCGGTTACGGCCGCATCGTGCGCGATGCCGACGGCAAGGTCGCAGCCATCGTTGAACACAAAGATGCCAGCGAAGCGCAACGCGCAATTACTGAAGGCAACACCGGCATCCTAGCCGTCCCGGCCAATCGTCTGGCCGACTGGATGAGCCGTTTGTCGAACAACAACGCTCAGGGCGAGTACTACCTGACCGACGTGATCGAAATGGCGGTCAGCGATGGCTTGGTTGTCGCCACCGAGCAACCGCACGACCCAATGGAAGTGCAGGGCGCCAACGATCGCAAGCAGCTTTCCGAGCTGGAGCGTCACTACCAGTTGCGCGCCGGTCGTCGGTTGATGGCGCAAGGCGTGACCCTGCGTGACCCGGCACGTTTCGATGTACGAGGCGAAGTCACTGTGGGTCGCGACGTGCTGATCGACATCAATGTGATCCTCGAAGGCAACGTGGTCATCGAAGATGATGTGGAGATCGGCCCGAACTGTGTAATCAAGGACAGCACCCTGCGCAAAGGCGTGGTGATCAAGGCCAACTCGCACATTGAAGGTGCGGTGCTGGGCGAGGGCAGTGATGCCGGCCCGTTCGCGCGTCTGCGTCCGGGCACCGTACTCGAAGCGCGTGCGCATGTGGGTAACTTTGTTGAATTGAAAAATGCCCACATGGGCGAAGGCGCCAAGGCCGGTCACCTGACTTATCTGGGCGATGCCGAAATCGGTGCGCGTACCAACGTGGGTGCGGGCACCATCACCTGCAACTACGACGGCGCCAACAAGTGGAAAACCGTGTTGGGTGCAGATGTGTTCATCGGCTCCAATAACTCGTTGGTCGCGCCTGTGGATATCTCCGACGGTGCGACCACGGCGGCCGGTTCGACCATTACGCAGAATGTGGATAACGCGCAGTTGGCCGTGGGCCGAGCGCGGCAGAGGAATATCGACGGCTGGAAGCGGCCGGAGAAGATCAAGAAGAGCTGAGTTATCCACAGCGGCTTTCAGCGACGAAAATTCAATGTGGGAGCGAGCTTGCTCGCGAATGCGATAGATCATTCAACATTGATGTTGACTGACACGATGCCTTCGCGAGCAAGCTCGCTCCCACATTTTTTGTTTATGTCGTTTTCAAAAAAGTCTGACTTGCGCTTGACGATTTATGGCCGATAGGTTTTGATTGCTTCCGTTATCTTTCGAATCGAAACTTAAATCGTTATGTCGAAACGCAATACGCCGCAACGCCGTCACAACATCCTTGCTTTGCTCAACGAGCAGGGCGAAGTCAGTGTGGATGAACTGGCCAAGCGTTTCGAAACTTCAGAAGTTACGATTCGCAAGGATCTCGCCGCGCTGGAAAGCCATGGCCTGCTGCTGCGCCGCTACGGCGGGGCGATCACCATGCCGCAGGAACTGGTCGCGGAAACGGCGCAGAGCGTTTCCAAATACAAACAGGCGATTGCCCGTGCGGCAGTGAAACGCATCCGCGAACACGCGCGCATCATCATCGACAGCGGCAGCACCACTGCCGCAATGATCCCCGAACTTGGCCAACAGCCAGGCCTGGTGGTGATGACCAATTCTCTGCACGTCGCCAACGCCCTGAGCGAACTCGAACACGAACCGGTGCTGTTGATGACCGGCGGCACCTGGGACCCGCATTCGGAATCCTTTCAGGGCCAGGTCGCCGAGCAGGTACTACGCTCTTACGACTTCGACCAATTGTTCATTGGCGCCGACGGTATCGACTTGGTGCGCGGCACCACGACCTTCAATGAGCTGCTCGGTTTGAGCCGGGTCATGGCTGAAGTAGCGCGGGAAGTCATCGTCATGGTCGAGGCCGACAAGATCGGTCGCAAGATTCCCAACCTGGAGCTGCCGTGGAGCAGCGTCCATACCCTAATTACCGATGATCGCCTGCCTAGCGAGGCACGCGATCAGATTCAGGCCCGCGGTATCACCGTGATTTGCGCGGCTGTCAGTCAGGAGAAATAAGCATGTGTGGAATTGTCGGCGCAGTTGCTGAACGTAATATCACCGCCATCCTGCTCGAAGGCCTCAAGCGCCTTGAATACCGCGGCTACGACAGCGCCGGTGTCGCGGTCTTCACCAATGACGAAACCCTCGAGCGCATGCGTCGTCCGGGTAAAGTCAGCGAACTTGAAGCTGCGTTGGCAGAGCATCCACTGGTGGGTCGCCTCGGTATTGCCCACACCCGTTGGGCCACTCACGGTGCGCCATGCGAGCGCAACGCCCACCCGCATTTCTCCGGCGACATCGCGGTGGTGCACAACGGCATCATCGAAAACCACGAAGCCCTGCGCGAACAACTGAAAGCGCTGGGTTACGTGTTTACTTCGGACACCGACACCGAAGTCATCGCCCACTTGCTTAACCACAAACTCAAGGATCAGCCAGACCTGAGCGTTGCGCTGAAAGCGACGGTCAAGGAACTGCACGGTGCTTATGGTCTGGCGGTGATCAATGCCAAACAACCAGATCGTCTGGTGGCCGCGCGCAGTGGCAGCCCGTTGGTGATCGGTCTGGGTCTGGGCGAGAACTTCCTCGCGTCTGACCAGTTGGCCCTGCGTCAGGTCACCGACCGTTTCATGTACCTGGAAGAAGGCGATATCGCCGAAATTCGCCGCGATAACGTGCAAATCTGGGACGTCAACGGCAATGCTGTCGAGCGCCAGACTGTGCAGTACAGCGACGGTGCCGAAGCCGCCGACAAAGGCGAATATCGTCACTACATGCTCAAGGAAATCCACGAGCAACCCGCCGTTGTTCAACGCACACTCGAAGGTCGCCTGAGCAACGATCAGGTGCTGGTGCAAGCGTTCGGCCCACAAGCAGCCGAGCTGTTCGCCAAAGTGCGCAATGTACAAATCGTCGCCTGTGGCACCAGCTATCACGCCGGTATGGTTGCCCGTTACTGGCTGGAAGAACTGGCCGGGATCCCGTGCCAGGTCGAAGTCGCCAGCGAATTCCGCTATCGCAAAGTGGTGGTGCAGCCGGACACCTTGTTCGTGACCATCTCGCAGTCTGGCGAAACCGCCGACACCCTGGCGGCCCTGCGCAACGCCAAAGAGCTGGGTTTCTTGGCCAGCCTGGCGATCTGCAACGTCGGCATCAGTTCGCTGGTACGCGAATCCGATCTGACCCTGCTGACTCAGGCCGGTCGCGAAATCGGCGTGGCCTCGACCAAAGCTTTCACCACGCAATTGGTTGGTCTATTGCTGCTGACCCTGTCGCTGGGCCAAGTGCGCGGCACCCTGGCCAACGGCGTTGAAGCGCGTCTGGTCGAAGAGTTGCGTCGCCTGCCAACCCGTCTCGGCGAAGCCCTGGCCATGGACAGCACAGTGGAAAAAATCGCCGAACTGTTCGCCGAGAAAAACCACACCCTGTTCCTCGGCCGTGGTGCGCAATTCCCGGTGGCGATGGAAGGTGCCTTGAAACTCAAGGAAATCTCCTACATCCACGCCGAAGCCTACCCGGCCGGCGAACTGAAACACGGTCCGCTGGCGCTTGTGGATAACGACATGCCGGTAGTCACTGTGGCGCCGAACAACGAACTGCTGGAGAAGCTCAAATCCAACCTGCAGGAAGTCCGCGCCCGTGGCGGCGAGCTGATCGTGTTCGCCGACGAAAAAGCCGGGATGACCAACGGCGAAGGCACCCACGTGGTGCAGATGCCGCACATCCACGACATCCTCTCGCCGATCCTCTACACGGTTCCGCTGCAGCTGCTGTCGTACTACGTTGCGGTGCTGAAGGGCACGGACGTGGATCAACCGCGTAATTTGGCGAAGTCGGTGACGGTGGAGTAATTGTTCTTACGCGGGGGCGAGAGTCTTCTTGCTCCCTGCGTTGCTCCCCCCGCTTTATTAATTCACCAATTTTCTCTTCTGAAAATCCGCGAAAAAATCCGCCTATTGTTGCTGACCAAAAACCACGGCAGCTATATAAGACGGGCATTTGAGCGCATTTATAGCTTCGTGAAAATCCGCGATTACAGTATTTTTTTCAGCGATCGATCTCTTCCTCGCTGGTGTAATCGTTTCCAAAGAACCTATCGCCCCGCTGAGAGGTATTGGATGGATCGCTTCCAGGAAATGCACATCTTCACCACTGTCGCTCAGGAGCAAGGTTTCTCTGCGGCCGCGCGGCGTCTGGGTCTCTCTGCGGCGAGCGTCACGCGGGCGGTGGCGGCGCTGGAGCAACGCATTGGTACGCAGTTGCTGATTCGTACCACGCGCAGTGTGCATTTGAGCGAAGCCGGGCAGCGTTATCTGGAGGATTGTCGGAGGATTCTCGCCGAGGTGCAGGAAGCCGAGGATTCGGCGGCGGGCAGTCATGCCGAGCCGCGTGGGCAACTGACGGTGACGGCGCCGGTGTTGTTTGGCGAATTGTTTGTCACGCCGGTGATGGCGGGTTATCTCGCGCAGTACCCGGACGTGTGCATCAATGCATTGTTGGTCGACCGCGTGGTGAGTGTTGTCGAGGAAGGCATTGATGTCGCGGTGCGTATCGGTGATCTGCCGGACAGCAACCAGCATGCGATTCGCGTGGGCGAAGTGCGGCGGGTGATTTGTGCTTCGCCTGCTTACCTGGATAAACACGGTCGTCCCGACCATCCACGGGCGTTGGCCGGGGCGCCGGTGGTGGCGACTTCATCGATCGGGCAGCAGCGCAGTTGGCCGTTTCTCGAGCACGGCGAGTCGTTGAGCGTGCGCCCGGAGCCGCGTCTGGTGGTGACGGCGAATCAGGCGGCCATCGCCGCTGCCTGTCTGGGATTGGGGTTCACTCGAGTGTTGTCCTATCAAGTCGCCAGCAAGATCGCCACCGGCGAGCTGGAAATCGTCCTCGCCGAATTTGAACTGCCGCCATTGCCGATCCACGTGGTGTATCAGGGTGGGCGCAAGGCGCCGGCGCGAATCCGCAGTTTCGTCGATTTCACGGCCAAGGCTTTGCGTGAGCACCCGGCGCTTAAAAATGCTGCGTTATTGCACGAACTGAAATAATCGATTGCAGTTGCTGGTGATTCTGTTCTTTTCGCAGCAGGGGGAAGATGGCCTCCATCGGCGCGCTCATCCCCGCAGCGGCGCCCCTGTTCAGCGGAGTCGACCATGCAAGCGATCAAACTCTACAACTTCCCACGTTCCGGCCACGCCCACCGTGTCGAACTGATGTTGTCCTTGCTGCAATTGCCAACCGAGCTGATCTTCGTCGATCTGGCCAAAGGTGAGCACAAGCAGCCAGCGTATCTGGCGATCAACAGTTTCGGCCAAGTGCCGGCCATTGATGACGGCGGCGTGGTGCTGGCCGATTCCAACGCGATTCTGGTGTATCTGGCGCAGAAATACGGCCACGGTCGTTGGCTGCCAACCGATCCGGTCGGTGCTGCGCGGGTACAACGCTGGTTGTCGGCTGCCGCCGGGCCGATTGCCTTCGGACCTGCTGCTGCACGATTGGTCACGGTATTTGGCGCCCAACTGAATGCAGAAGAGGCGATTACCCGTGCGCATAACCTGCTCAAGGTGATGGACATCGAGTTGGGCAAAACTGCGTACCTGGCCGGCGACGAACCGACCATTGCCGACGTTTCTGCCTACAGTTACATCGCCCACGCACCGGAAGGCAATGTGTCGCTGGACGACTACGGCAACGTTCGCGCCTGGCTGGCCCGGGTTGAAGCCCTGCCGGGTTTCGTCGGCATGCCGCGCACGGTTGCCGGTCTGCAAACTGCAGTCTGATTTCCCGCAATCCACACTGTGCCGACGGTGCAGGGGAGAGGTCGTGATGGAACGTTCACCGTGGCACGCTGGCGAACAGCAATTGCAGGCCCATGTCGGCGTTGCCGAACGCATGGAGGCGTTCGGGCGTAAGGTGATTCGCACGTGGATGCCGGATCAGCACCGTGAGTTCTATCAGCAATTGCCCTTCATGCTGTACGGCGCAGTCGATGCGGACGGGCGTCCGTGGGCCAGTGTGCTCGAAGGTGCGCCCGGATTTGCCCATTCGCCCGATCCCGAGCATCTGCATTTCGCCAGCCAACCTTCGGCCGATGATCCGGCGCAATTGCGCAACGGCGAGCCGATCGGTTTACTCGGCATCGAACTGCACACCCGCCGGCGCAATCGCCTCAATGGCCATGTCGACAATCTGACCGCGCAGGGTTTCGACGTGAGCGTGGATCAGGCTTTCGGTAATTGCCCGCAGTACATTCAGTTGCGCCAGTTTCAACGTGTGCCGCTGACTGATCCGCAGACACGTCCGGCCGAGCATCTGAACGGCCTCGACGACGCGGCCATCGCGCTGATCATGGGCGCCGATACGTTTTTTGTCGCCAGTTATGTGGACGTCGAGGGGCAACGCGCGGTGGATGTTTCTCACCGTGGCGGCCAGGCCGGTTTCGTACGGGTGCAAGGCAATCGTCTGACCATCCCTGACTTCGCCGGCAATCTGCACTTCAACACCCTCGGCAATTTGTTGCTGAACCCCAAGGCAGGCTTGCTGTTCATCGACTTTTCCACAGGCGATCTGCTGCAACTGAGTGGGCGTACCGAGATCCTTCTCGATGATCCGCAGATCGAAGCCTTTCAAGGCGCGGAGCGGTTGTGGACATTTGAGGTGGAAAAACTGGTGCGGCGTCCGGCAGCCCTGGCGTTGCGCTGGCGCTTCGACGGCATGTCGCCGACCAGTCTGTTGACCGGTAACTGGGCCGAGGCCGACGCGCGTTTGCAGGCGCAGGCGCTGGGCAATCAGTGGCGGCCGCTGCGGGTGGCGAAAATTGAAGCGGAGAGTCGCAACATCCGCTCGATCTATCTGGAGCCGAACGATGGCGCCGGTTTACCGGTGTTCCTCGCCGGCCAGCATCTACCGCTGCGTTTCACCATTGATGGCGAGGTGCACATCCGCACCTACAGCCTTTCGAGTGCGCCATCAGATGGTTTCTACCGCATCAGCGTGAAGCGCGAAGGACTGATTTCGTCGCACCTGCATGAGCAGATTTGCGTCGGCGATGTACTCGAAGCACGGGCACCGCAAGGGCATTTCACCGTCGCGCCGCTGGAGCAGCGACCATTGGTGCTGCTGGCCGCCGGAGTTGGCATCACGCCGTTGCTGTCGATGTTGCGCGAGGTGGTTTATCAAGGCTTACGCACACGGGGGATTCGTCCGACATTGTTGCTGCAGAGTTCGCGCAGCCTCGCCGATCAGCCGTTTCGCAGGGAGCTGGATCGGTTACTCGAAACCGCAGGCGACTCTGTACAAATCCTGCGCTTGCTCAGCCAGCCGGAAGCCGATCTTCAAGAGGGCGAGGATTTCGATGTGCATGGGCGCATCGACGGCACCGTGCTGAGGAACCTGCTGGAAGCCGAGGATTTCGATCAGCTCGACTTTGTCCTCTGCGGCCCCGGCGGGTTTACTCAAGGTTTGTACGACACCCTGCGCGAGCTGGATGTGCGCGACGCGCAGATTCACGCAGAAACCTTTGGCCCGTCGACGTTGAAACGTCAGGCCGATCCGGACGCGATCGTCATCGAACAACCGCCCGCAGCGACCAAATCGGTGCCGGTGCTGTTCGAGCGTTCGGTGAAAGAGGCGCGCTGGCAGCCGGATGGCGGGAGTTTGCTGGAGCTGGCGGAAAGTCGGGGTTTACGTCCGGAGTTCAGTTGCCGGGGTGGTTCGTGCGGCACCTGCAAGACGCGGCTGGTCAGCGGCGCAGTGAATTATCCACAGCCGCCGGCGGATATTCCGGAAGCGGGGCATGTGCTGATCTGCTGTGCCGTTCCGGCGCAAAGCACGCAGCCACTGGTCTTAGACCTGTAATCCGAACCCGTGTAGGAGCTGTGTTCAACCCACGCTCAGGCGTAGGACAGGTCCTTTTCTTCGAGCAATTCCTGATACAGCTCTGTCCACTTGCGGCCCATGTCATCGGCTGTGAATAACTGCCGGTAACGCGCTTCGGCTTTCACCCCCATCGCGGCGGCACGCACCGGGTCTTCCCACAGCGTGCGCATCGCCTCGCGAAACGCCTGCGGATGACTGGGCGGGACCACCAGCCCGGTTTCGTTGTGGATATTGATGTAGCTGGTGCCAGTGCCGATCTCGCTGGAAATCATCGGCTTGCCGTACATCGCACCTTCCAGCAGCGAGATGCCGAAAGCTTCCGAACGCAGGTGCGAAGGGAAGACGATGGCGTAGCTCAGTTGCAGCAGCGCGACTTTGTCCTCGTCACCGAGGCGGCCGAGGAAATGAATGTTGCGCAGGCCCAGTGCCTGCGCTTGAGCGTGCAGCTCCAGTTCCAGCGGCCCGGCGCCGACAATGACCACGGGGTAGTCCACGTCTTTCAGCGCATCCAGCAAAATGTGCAGGCCTTTGTAGTAACGCATCACGCCGACAAACAGAAAAAACTTATCCCCAAGCTGCTGGCGCCAGCGATTCATTCGTTCGGTATCCGGCTGTGGATAACCGGCCTTGTTCAAACCGTAGGGAATCACTCGGGTCTTGTCCTGGAACTGCTGCAACACATCGCTGGTGTGCAAATAGTTTGGCGAGGCGGCGACGATGCGGTCGGCACTGGCGAGGAAGCGGTTCATCAGTGGCCGGTAGAGTTTGAGCAGGTGCTTCTGGCGAATGATGTCCGAGTGGTAGGTCACCACGCTTGGTTTATTCATCGCACTGGCGAAATGCACCAGGTCCATGAACGGCCACGGGAAGTGGTAGTTGACCACGTCGGCCTCGGCGGCCAGCTCGCGAAACTGTTTGAACACACTCCAGGAAAAACCGGTGGAGGCGAATTGAATATCGAGTTTGGCCCGGTGCACTTCGTGCTGACCGAGTTGCACCACGGCCGGTGTCGGGTCAGCGCTCAATGTCAGCACCTGGCCTTCGATGCCGTGCTGGGCGCCGCTCTCGCAGAGCTGGAAGATCACTTGCTCAATGCCGCCGACGGAGTCAGGCAGGTACGTCTTGAAAAAATGAAGAACTCGCATTCAACCTCCCATGGCCTGGCGGTAGGCACTGGCGGTGGCCTGTGCACAACGCTCCCAGGAAAAAAGCCGTGACTGCTGTAACCCGGCTTCTTGGCATGCCTGCCAATGCGCTTGATCGTCGATCAGTCGGCTCAGCGCATCACGCAGGCCTTCTGCATCATCAGCTTCAATATAGTTGCCAGCCGCGCCGGCGACTTCCGGCATCGCCGATGAGCGCGTGAGCACCACCGGCGTGCCGCTGGCCATAGCCTCCAGTACCGGCAGACCAAAACCTTCATACAGCGATGGAAAAATCAGCGCCCGGGCGCCGGCCAGCAGTTGCGCGACCTGTTCATCAGGCAGATAACCGAGCAGGCATACATGCCCGCTGGCCAGCGCCTGACGCAGGGGTTCGCTGAACTGTTCGCGCTCCCAGCCAGCCATGCCGACGATCAGCAGCGGGAAGCGCTGACGCACGGTTTCCGGCAACAGCGCATGGGCGCGCAGGGCCAGCCCAAGGTTCTTGCGCGGCTCCAGCGTGCCCACGCATAGAAAATATTCCCGCGCCGTAACCGCATGCGCCTTGAGCACCGCGTCAATGGCGCTCGCCTCACGCGGGTGAAAGCGTTCTGCGACGCCCAGTGGCGCGACGACAAAACGCTCGGCAGGCAGGCCGAAATAAACTTGAGCTTCCTCGGCAATGGCTTGCGAGTCGGTGAGAATAATTTGCGCCTGTTGCACACCCACGGCCAATCGGCGCTCGATTTCCTTGAGCCGCGCCGGGGGCTGGGTTTCGGGAAAATGCAGGTGAGTCAGATCGTGCAGGGTGATTACGGTCGGGCCGTCGAAGGCCAGCGGCCACAGACTCGGCTCGTGATAGAGGTCGATACCTTGCGCGCGGCCCTGATCGAAGCGTTTCTGCTCCAGCCAGCGACGTGCCTGATAAGCCCCGGGAATCTGCCGCAGCAGTGGCGTCAGACGCGAGTAACCGGGCATGGCCGCTTCCGGCAGCGCCGAGCTCCAGCCCCAACCGTGGAACAAGGTCACGTCAATGTCGGATTCGCTGCGCAAGGCGTTGACCAGTTCGGCAACGTAATGGCCGATGCCGGTGCGCGGTGCCTGGAGAATGCGTGCGTTAAGGGCAATGCGCATGCTGCCTCGCTGGCGCCGCCGGCGCTTGCAGAACATGACGCACACTGCGTTCGGCCAGTTGCAGGCTCGCTTCGCGCCAGCCGATCCACTGCCAATCGGCGACATCGCGAGCGGCGGGGAATTGGCCGCTGCGCTGGAAGCCGTTGATCAAGTCGGCAAGGCTTTGCGGATCCTGCAGATCAAAGTACGCCATGAACTCGCCACCGATTTCGCGAAACACCGCGATGTCGCTGCCCATCGCTGGCAAGCCGCGCTGCATGGCTTCCACCAAGGGCAAACCAAAGCCTTCGACGAATGAGGGGAACACCAGCGCACTGGCGTGGGCGTAGGCGTGTTCAAGGCTAGTGTCACTGAGGTCGTTGAACATGAACAGACGCTGGTTCAGCTCGGGATGATTGTGCACCCGGGCGAGGAGGGCGTCGCATTTCCAGCCGACCCGCCCGGCGAAGCACAGCCGGGCCGTCGAGCCTGTGGCCCAGGCGCGCTCGAAGGCATCGAGCAGATACGCATGATTCTTGCGCGGCTCGATGGTGCTGACCATCAGGTAAACCGGGTCTGTTGTCGTGAACAATTGCTTCAGGCGCGGCTCGATCGTTGCCTCGGCGTTATGCAGATCCAGTTCGGAGCCCAGGTGAAAGAAATCGAACCAGCGCTGGTCGGTTTGTTCGGCACCGATTCTTCGCTGCAATTCTTCACGCACCTGATCGCGCACCGTGGCGGAAATCGCCATGTAGCCATCGGCCGTGCGGGTGATCCAGTCGAACCACTCGCTGAACACCTCGACCAGACGTGTGTCGTAAAACTGCGGATGAGTCAGCGGGATCAGGTCGTAGATCACCGCGATCATGCCGACGCCGTCGCGTTTGAGCCGCTCGACATGGGCGAAAAAATCCGAGTGCCAGGATGAATCCAGCAACACCAGTTGATCGCCCGGCCGATGCTGCAGGGGGGAGCAACGTTTGAGCAGTTGCGTGCGGTTGATCCGTCGGATCAGGCGGATCGGCAGGCCGAACGCGCCGAAGATTGTCAGCCGGTAGCCGACATACAAAATCCGTCGCGCCAGTTTCGAGGCGAGTTGCGCATCACGACGCTGATGCCACTGCCAGAAGCGATGAGCGAGGCGCTCCAGGCGTCCGCCGAAGGTTTCCAGCCTGTTGAAAAAAGGCGTATCGAGCGATGCCAGTTGCAGCACGCGATAGAGTTCGCCATTGAGCACCACCACCGGCAGGCACTCGATACCTTTAGCGCTGGCAGGCAGCTGCTTGATGACATTGCGTACCACGCGCTGAATGCCCGAGTTGACCGTCGGGTGTTTGAACACATGGGTGCATTCCACCAGCAAGCGGGTCATGGCGTGCGCTCGACATGGCTGACTTCGGTATCACGGCTGATCGTGGTCTGCGCGTTGAGCCATGAGCAGCCAACGAAATCTTCGCGTCGATTATTGATGACATGAAACACCAGGCCGAAATCACGCCATTCGTAATTTCGATCCAGGTGCGAGTCGAGCCTCGACAGGCTCAGGGCCACGGAGTAGTTGCCTTTGCCCAGCCCCATGACAAACGCAAAGCGAAAGCTGATGCGCTCACCGGCTCGCAGGTTTTCCAGTGCCTGGTTCTGCCGATGGGTGTTGATGCCATACATGGGCTGGCCGAGGCGATCCTTGATCATGAACCCCAGTACCAGCCGTTCGATGTCCTGACGAACCTCGACGTCCACGGCCAGCACCACAGGCTGGCCGACTTCGGCGGCTTCGATGGAACGTTCGGATTCGTCCAGCAGGCGCACGCGCAGAATGCCGGCCTCACCGGTGCCGGACACGGTTTGCACCTGGCCGCCGCTGAGCGTTTCCTGGCGCACGATCTGGCCTTCACGTTCGGCGAGCAAGGCGTTGTAGTAATCCATCACCGCTTCAGGCCTGTCGTGCATGGCCATGCGACCGCCATCGAGGAGGATCGCCGAATCGCAGATCGATTGAATCGCCGAGCGATCGTGAGACACGATCAGCAGGGTAGTGCCAGCCTCACGGAAACTGCGGATACGCTCGAAGCTTTTATGCTGGAAGTAGGCATCACCCACGGACAAGGCTTCGTCGACGATGAGAATATCGGGGCGGCGTGCGGTGGCGACGCTGAATGCCAGACGCATCTGCATGCCACTGGAGTAGGTGCGCACGGGATGATCAATCGCCTCGCCGATTTCTGCGAAGCCCTCGATCTGGGGCATCAAGGCATTGATTTCATCGAGGTGCATGCCGAGCAGTTGCCCGGCCATCACGGCGTTTTGCCGGCCGGTGAAGTCCGGGTGAAAGCCCATGCCCAGTTCCAGCAGCGCGGCGACCCGACCCGACAGTTCAATGGTGCCGCAGGTCTGTCGGCTGGTGCCGGTGATCATTTTCAGCAGCGTACTCTTGCCAGCGCCATTGACCCCGACGATGCCCACGGCCTCGCCAGCGGGAATCTCGAATGTAAGGTCCTTGAGCACCCAATGCTGACGGTGACGCAGCGTTGAAAAAGGAATCAGCCATTCGGCCAGGCGACTCCAGCGGCTGGGGTATTGTTTATAGGCTTTGCCCAGCCCGGTAACACGGATATGTCCCATCAGAGTTCATCCACCATTTCACCGACCCGTTGGCGGAACAGGCGCAGACCGATTGCGCAGAACACGGCACCGATCACGAATGCCGGCAGCAGCGAACTCCACAGCGGCCATTGACCGTAGAGGAACAGGTTCTGGTAGCTGGCGATCAGGTTGGTCAGCGGGTTGAATTGCAGCAGGTTCTGCAACCACTCCGGCAGGATACTGATGGGGTAAACGATCGGTGTCAGCCAGAACCAGAATTGCAGACAGATGCCGAAGAGTTGCCCGACATCACGGAAGAATACGTTGAGTACGCCCAACACCATGCCGAGGCCAGCGCTGAGCATCATCTGCAGGGCAACCAGCGGCACCAGCGCCAGCAATGCCATGCCCGGCCAGCGTCCGGTGACGAGTAGGAAACCGAGAAACAAGCCAATAATAATGGCGAAATTGATTCCGGCATTGATCAGCACGATCACCGGCAGACAGACCCTCGGGAAACTTATTTTCTTCAACAGGTTGGCGTTGTCCAGAAACATGTTCTGGCTGCGCAGGGTGATTTCCGAGAACAGCCCCCACGCCAGCAGACCGGCGCACAGGTAAATGCTGTAGGCCATGCCGTCATCCACACCGGGCAGGCGGGCGCGCATGATGTGGGAAAAGATCACCGTGTAAACGATGATCATCGACAGCGGGTTGAAGATCGGCCACAGAGCGCCGAACAGCGAGTTGCGGTACCGCGCTTGGAACTCTCGCTGCACGCTGCCGAGGATGAAACCTCGGTATTCATGCAACGAGCGGTACAGGGAAAGCAGCATTTAAACCGTCCTGCCGTATTGGTCTTCGAAGCGGACGATGTCGTCCTCTCCCAGGTATTCGCCGCTCTGCACTTCGATGATCACCAGATCGATCACGCCGGGGTTCTCCAGGCGATGCTTGTGGCCGGCGGCAATGAAGGTCGATTCGTTCTTGGCCACCAGCGTCGTGCCGCTGCCATTGTTGGTGACCTTGGCCATGCCTTCGACCACCACCCAGTGTTCATTGCGGTGATGGTGCATTTGCAGGGACAGCTTGCCACCGGGTTTGACCACGATGCGCTTGATTTTGAAGCGTGGCCCTTCTTCGAGAACCGTATAGGTACCCCACGGGCGGCTGACGGTACGATGCAGCCGATAGGCTTCGTGGGATTTGTCCTTGAGTTGCTTGGCCACGCGGCGCACATCCTGCGCACGGTCGGCGTGGGCCACCAGCACCGCGTCGGCGGTATCGACCACGATCAGGTTATCCACACCCACCGTCGCTACCAGCCGGCCGTCGCTCTGGACGAAGTTGTTGTGGCTGTCGATAAAGATCGCTTCGCCGCTGGCGCGGTTGTTGTCGGCATCGGCTGGCACCAGTGCCGCGACGGCGCCCCACGAACCGATGTCGCTCCAGTCGAAACCGGCGGGCACGACGACGACTTTTTCCGAACGCTCCATCAACGCGTAGTCGATGGAGATGTCGGTGATTTCAGCGAACAGCGCCGGTGACAGTTCCTGCTGCAGGCAACCGACGGTTTCGATTGGCGCGCTGGCGGCCATACAGGCACGGGTCTGTTCCAGCAGTTCAGGCGCGTGCAATTGCAGCTCGGCAATCACGCTGGCGGTGGTGAAGCAGAACATTCCCGAATTCCACAGGAAGTTGCCGCTCTCCAGATAATGCGTGGCGGTTTGCAGGTCGGGTTTCTCGACGAAGCGCTGCACTTTTGCCGCGCCTTTGGCGTCCAGCGGGGCGCCGGTTTCGATGTAGCCGAAACCGGTTTCCGGCGCGGTCGGGATCACGCCGAAGGTCACCAGATAACCGTCTTTGGCCAGATTGACCGCGTGCTCGACTGCGGCTTTCAGCGCGTCCTGATTGACGATCAAATGATCGGCGGGCATCACCACCATGATCGCGTCATCACCGTGCAGTGCTTGTAGCGACAACGCCGCCGCCGCGATGGCCGGCGCCGTGTTGCGCCCGGTCGGCTCCAGCAGAAAGTGCCCGCGATGGCGCGACACGTGGGCGGCGCAATAGTGATCCTTGCTCTGGAAGTAGTACTCGCGGTTGGTCACCGTGACGATATCGCCCCAGCCGTCGAGTAACGCTGCCGCACGCTGGTAGGTCTTGCCCAGCAGCGATTGGCCGTCGGGCAGATTCATGAACGGTTTCGGATGGCCCTCGCGGGACACCGGCCATAAACGGGTGCCGGCACCGCCGGACAGAATCACGGGAATCAGCATGGCCTACTCCTTGGCAACGCGTTTCATGTCCGCATCCATCATCATGCGGATCAAGGTATCCAGGTCGGTTTTCGGCTGCCAGCCCAGCACACGCTGAGCCTTGGCCGGATTGCCGAGCAGCACTTCGACTTCGGCCGGGCGGAAAAACGCCGGGTCGATTTTCACGTAATCGCGGTAGTTGAGGCCGACGTGATCGAAGGCGATGCGGCACATCTCGCGCACCGTGGTGGTGACGCCAGTGGCAACCACGAAATCGTCAGGCTTGTCCTGCTGCAGCATCAGCCACATGGCTTCGACGTAATCGCCGGCAAAACCCCAGTCGCGTTTCGCGTCGATGTTGCCCAAAGCCAGCGCCTGCTGTTTGCCCTGCTTGATGCGCGATGCGGCGTCGGTGACCTTGCGGGTCACGAACTCGATGCCGCGCATCGGTGATTCGTGGTTGAAGAGGATGCCGCTGCTGGCGTGCAGGTTGAAACTTTCGCGGTAGTTGACGGTGATCCAGTGGCCATACAGTTTGGCCACGCCGTACGGGCTGCGCGGGTAGAACGGTGTGTTTTCATCCTGCCGTTCGGCCTGGATCAGACCGAACATTTCGCTGGTCGAGGCTTGATAGAACCGGGTGTGCGGGCTGAACTGGCGGATCGCTTCGAGCAGGTGAGTGACGCCCAGGCCGTCGACGATGCCGGTGGTCACCGGTTGATCCCAGGAGGCGGCGACGAAGCTTTGTGCGGCGAGGTTATAGACCTCGTCCGGCGCCGACTTGATGACCGCACGCTGCACCGAGCAGGCATCGGCCATGTCGCCATCGAGATAAACGATGTCGGCTTCGACACCCATCTCGCGCAGGCGCCAGCGTGAATCGCTGCTGCGCCGTGCGACGAGGCCGTAAACCTTGTAGCCCTTGTCGAGCAACAGCTTGGCCAGATACGCGCCGTCCTGGCCGGTGATCCCTGTGATCAGTGCACTTTTTGTCATTCTTGGCGTACTCGCGTCTCCCAGTCGGACAGGATCGCCCGCAGGGATTGTTGTGTAGTGATTTCAGGCGTCCATCCTGTGGTCCGGGTCAGCCTGACGTGGCTGCCGCAGACGCGACGCTGATCGGCGCGGCGCATGCGCGCGGGGTCTTGAACCAGTTGCATCTCGACCTCGGCCAGCTCGCCGAGCTGCTCGATCAGGCTGCGGATGCTTTGCTCACGGCCCGAGCAGATGTTGTAGACCTGGCCGGGTGTGCCTTTTTCCAGTAGCGCTAAGTACGCCGAAATCACATCGCCGACATCGAGGAAATCCCGCGTCACGTCGATATCGCCGACTTCCAGTTGCGGTGCTTGCAGGCCTTGTTTGATGCGATTGATCTGGCGGGCGGCACTGGCGATGACAA